>JBBRGM010000526.1:0-3499 GCA_038240725.1 Burkholderiales bacterium
GCCACCGGTCACGACAGTGCCGTCGAATTGTGCAGGCGTGCTGCCGTGTCCGTACTCGTACGCCGGGTCTTGCGCGCCCGGCGGCAGGGGACCGCCCACGCCCGGCGTCGCGATTGTGCCTTCGCGCAGACGCCAGCCGTAGTTCACGCCGCCGGGACTGGACGCGGACTCGAAGTTGATCTCTTCGCGGGCGCCCTGTCCGACGTCGGCGATGTAGAGATCGCCGGTCTGGCGATCGAAGCTGTTGCGAAACGGATTGCGCACGCCGTAGTCCCAGACTTCCGATGCGCCGCCGCCGCCGGCAAACGGATTCGACGTCGGGATCGCATACTTGGCGGCGGGGTCGGCCGGATGTATATCGATCCGCAATATTTTGCCAAGCAGCGAGTTGGTATTCTGGCCGTTGTTGAACGGATCGTTGCCGCTGCCGCCATCGCCGGTCGCGATATAAAGGTCGTTCGGATCGTTCGGGCGAAACGCGATCCAGCCGGCTTTGTGATTGCCGAAATTCTCGCCGGAGGGCTGCGTCTGATTGACCGACAACAGGTTTATGCCGGTCGCGTTGGCGATGTTGCGATTGCCGGCGGAGACGGTGAACTTGTCGATGTGCGTGTTCGCCGTCCCCACGTTGATGTAGTCGACGTAGAACGCGCCATAGCCGGGCGATGCTTTGTTGGCGAACCCGGGATCGAATGCGAGCCCGAGCAACCCCCGTTCGGTACTCGGATTCGAATCGACGCTGCTACGGATATCGAGAAACGTCGACCAGACGCCGTTGTCGCGCACCTTGATCGTCCCGCTGCGCTCGACGACGAACAGCCGCGAGTCGCCGTCCGGCGCAGTCAGAAACATCGGATTCACGAAGCCCGACTCGACAAGATCGGTACTGAGTGCCATCGCGTTGTTACTGGCACATGCAAATGCAATTGCTGTGGTTACGGCAGCAAAAGCGACTGGGAGCGCGCGCCGTGAATGAGCAGGCTTCATAAGGACCTCCGTGACGATCACCAGCAGATGTGACTTATACGTGCGATGTTCGATTCGACTGCACGCGCAGGGCGCCCTTCGAGTTGTGGCTCAATGGCGACGCGGTGCGCACGACGCGTTCCCACAGTGACGTGCTATTAGTCGCCGCACCGTGCGTGGCAGTTCAATTTTGTGTAAGCAAAAATATCACGGACACCGCCTGTTCGGTTGCAATTCCTTCGGCGTAGCGCACTCACCTGCTGCGCGCCGTCTCGCGAACGCCGTCAGCGCCATGAGACCGGCGCACAAAACAACGTAAGTCGATGGTTCCGGCACCGCGGGGCTGCGATACATGTTGGCCGCGTTCACGCTCAGCTTGAACAAGAGTCCGCCGGTGCCTTCGCCGCCGCCGGCAAAGAATCCTACATTGGCTATGCCGGTAACGACTCGCGGCTCCGGTCTGTCCGACTGGTAGCTGAAGCTTTGCGAGCCGCGCGTGTCGCCGCCTTGGATATTGTCGGTACTGTAGAAATCCGCGGAGGCGTCGACGAATGCCGAGGTTTGGTCGGAAGAATCGGTGCGATTTTCGAGAAACGATATCGTATACGGAAGACTGAATACGACGATCCCAATGCCATCGACTCGGTAGCGCCCAGAGCGCTCTACTACACTCGAAGCACCAGTTCCGCAGCAGGAGTCTGTATACGCGCCCGCTGAACCGGTCGCGGTAAGCGTCGCGGCACTCAGCGACGCGTTCGCGTGTGCGCCCGCAGTATTCGACGCTGCACTGAGAGGATCGGTCCAGTTCACGGACAGGTGATGGGTAATCTCGTCGCCGTCTCCCGGCGTCTGCGCGAACGTCTGGGTCGAGCCGGATTTATTCAGGAAGGTAAAGATACGCGCCGGAGCGCCCGCAACGCCGGAAACCTCGACGTGCAGGCGCGACCAGTCGAATGATGCCGAGATCAGCGCGGCTTCGGCACAGACAGCGACACCGGACAGGATGCAGGCTGCAGCCACGTTGAGTAATCGCCGTGCCAGCACGGCTCGGCGCCGCGAAGATCTACTGTGCGTTTGCTGCACGCGGGCGAAGCCCCGACGCCGCCTGGCCCTGCAACCGATCGCCGCGAGTCCAAACGCAATGGCGACATACCCCGCCGGCTCCGGCACGGTGCTGCCGGCCGCGACTAGCGGCGGATTCAACGTTTGCGAGGACGCCGACAACGAAAACGTTAGCTTGCCGGTTCCGGCATTAGCGGCAACCAGCCCAAAGGTGAACTTGCCGTAACCGGCAACAGAGCCGAGCACGTGAGTTTCGGGAAACAGTTCCTGCTCTGCCGTTGCTCCGCCCGAACCGTCGCCCCTCGAGTCGTAAAGATTTGCGGAGGCGCGCAACATCAGTGAGCCGACATCGTAGTCATCGTCGCGATTCCCGACCAGCGAGTAGCTGTACGGAACGCTGAACACCACCGCGCCGGGACCATCCAGAACCAAAAGAGCCGATCGCTCAGCTTCACTGTAACCTCCGTTCTGACAACACACATCCAGCGGCGGGGGCCGCGATGAAGCGCTCACGTTCAGGCTCGTGCTCGACATGGACGCCGAGTCATCTGTGGTCGCGGAGTGTGCGGACGAAGTTCTCGCCGTCGTCCAGCTGGGCGTTGTATAGCGCGGTATCGCGTTGCCAGCGGTCGCGCTCCCGATTTCGCGCGATAACATATGCATAAAAAAATGCGGCGGCGGCACGCCGTTCTTAGCGACCACTTCGACATGGAATTGCGACCAGTCCAGGGATGCCGAACGATCGCCGCGCCGGCAGGTTGCATGACAGCGAGCGCGATACCGCCCAGCGCAATATAAATTGGAACGTATCTCATGCGTGCCCCTGCCTGTTGTAATAATGTGTGCTTGTCACCGGCTTGAGCCGTGCAGCGCCGCACGGAGTCGATGTGTCGCGTGCCGGTGCGCGATCGCTGCACCGGCTCGATCGAGCGTCCAGCATACGCACTAACTTCGCGGTGACGACCAGAATATCGGCCTGTGCGAACGCACGCGCGTAGCGAAAATCGCAGGGCTGGCTGGAGATGCAAGGCAATACCAAGTTGCGCATCCACGGCGGCGCGTGGCTGCGTGGAGGCCGCGATCAACTGGCTCGAAGGAGATGTATGGCAACAGCGTTCGAGCAACAGCGTCGCTTCATCAGCGCAGGTCTACGGGCCGTGCTGAGCAAGCGAGTGCAGACAGGATTCGCATCGCTCGGATCGGCGCTTGCACCGATGGTGCGACGCGCATCGCGAACGACGTCGAATCGGGCGTTAACGCGTTCACCCGCTCCGGCGAGACGAGCACGTCGATCAAGCATGTGCCGGAGGCATCGCCGGACGGCTGCGCGGGGCCGTATACGGTGCAGCTCAGCGAGCGATCGTCGCTGCTGATCTGGTGCAAAGATCCGGCGACGATGACGATCGTCGCGAGCCATACCACGACCTACCATCTGCGCTTCGTCGATGTACCTCAGCAATTTTCCGTCGAT
>JBBRGM010000527.1:0-3495 GCA_038240725.1 Burkholderiales bacterium
CGCCGCGCGAATGTCGTCGAAGACTGCTTTCACTTCCGCGGACGCGCTGGCGTCGTCCACCAGTTTTACTTGAGCCATGCTGCTCTCCTGTAGATCCCGGTTCGGGCTCGATGATGTTGCCGGTCATCTTAGCAGGGGCCCCTCCCAACTGCTGGTGATCGGCGATCTAAAAACGGTGATCGGTGATCTGTGATCAGTGATCGATGACTTGACTGCGGTGATCGGTGATCAGTGATCGGTGATCGGTCTCTCCAACACCAGCGATGACTGGTTGGCTTGAGAATCAGGAAGCGATCGACGAGTCGCGTCGCCGTGCATTAGCTTGAGCCACTGATCACTGATCACCGATCACTGATCACAGATCACTGCATGTCCCGGCGCACCCATTGGACACACCTCGCCTCAAGCCTCATAATCCGCCGTTTCTCAAGGCCCGGGCATCTCCCAATGAAGGTCCTGTTCGACCTCCTGCCGGTTCTCCTGTTTTTCCTCGCGTACATGGGTGCCAAGCGTGCACCGGAGACGACACTGGCGATCGTCTCCGCGGCATTGGGACCGTCCGCGACGTGGATTACCGCAGACCCGAATCAACCGGCATTTTTGCTGGCCACCGCCGTGACGATCGTGGCGGCATTCTGCCAGGTCGGCTGGCTGCTGTTGCGCAAGAAGAAAGTCGACAAGATGCTCTGGATCAGCCTCGTCATCATCGTCGTGATGGGCGGGCTGACCTTGTTTTTGCACGATCCGGTATTCTTTAAATGGAAACCGACGGTGCTGTACTGGACGTTTGCCGTGGTTCTGCTCGGAGCCGACCTGCTGTTCAACCGCAATCTCATTCGTGCGGCGATGCAAGAACAGATGACCCTGGCCGATCCGGTCTGGCGCTGGCTGAACGTGAGCTGGGTCGGATTCTTCGCGTTGATGGGCGTCATCAATCTATACGTCGCAAACCATTATTCGATGGATACCTGGGTCAACTTCAAGCTGTTCGGCGGCTTCGGGCTGATGATCGTTTTCGTAGTGGCGCAAGCACTCCTGTTGTCGCGCTTCGTCGAGCACGATGCCAAGAAATAATCATGCTGTACGTGATCTTCTGTGAAGACGTTCCGAACAGCGGCGAGAAGCGAGCGGCGGCACGGCCGGCGCATCTGGCACGCGTGCAGGAAATGATCGATGCCGGCCGCATGGTACTGGCGGGTCCGCTGCCCAACATCGACAGCCCGGATCCCGGACCGGCGGGCATGGGCGGCAGTCTGCTGGTGATCGAGTTCGAATCGCTCGAGGCGGCGAAGGCGTGGATCGCCGACGATCCTTACGTCACGCAAGGTGTGTTCGAGCGCGTTACAGTACGGCCTTTCAAACAGGTGTTTCCGGCGTGAACGAAACGCAATCGTCCGACGTTGTCGCGTTGATCGAGGCCGGCCTCGCGACGCTGCAGCCCGAGCTCGTCGAGCTCTACGACGAAAGCGGCGAACACGTCGGTCATGCCGGTGCGCGCGAGGGTGGGCATTATCAGTTGCTCATCGTGTCGCGCAAATTCGAGGGACAGACGGCCATCGCACGCCACCGCCTGGTATATCAGGCGCTCGACACACTGATGAAAACGCGGATCCACGCGCTTGCCATCAGCGCGCTCACCCCGGCGGAGTTGGAGAAAGTCTTACCCAGTTGAGAACCTCGGGACGGCAGTATCGTCCAACGGTCCTGTTGTCGCTTTTCCATTACCTATAAGGAAATTTTCTATGCGCTTCATCAAAACCGCAACCGCGGGCGCTTTGGCACTGGCAGGCGTGCTGGCCATGCCGGCGCATGCTGCCGACAACGTCGCTACGGTGAACGGCGTTGCCATCCCGCAAGCTCGTATGGACTTCGTCATCAACTCGCAGGTGCAGCAGGGTCAGAAAGATACGCCGGAGATGCGCAAGAGCGTGAAGGACGTGCTGATCACGCGCGAGCTGATCGCGCAGGAAGCTGCGAAAAAGGGCCTCGATAAGAGCCCGGATCTGACGACGCAGGTCGACATGGCGAAGCAGGAATTTCTGATCCGCGCCTACTTCGACGATATCCTGAAGGGCGCACAGCCGACTGAAGACGCGATCAAAGCCGAGTATGAAAAAATCAAAGCCGCGCAGACCGAAGGCGCGAGCAAGATGGAATATCACGTCCGCCACATTCTGGTGAAGACGGAAAAAGAAGCCAAGGCAATTGTCGCCAGCCTGACCAAAGACGGCGGCAAGAATTTCGCGACTCTCGCCAAAACCAAATCGATGGACACCGGTTCGAAGGCGCAAGGCGGTATGCTCGAATGGAGCGACGGCAGCAACTACGTGAAGGAGTTCAGCGACGTCGCGACCAAGCTGAAGAAGGGCGAATTCACCAAGGCGCCGGTGAAAACGAAGTTCGGCTATCACGTCATCATGCTGGATGACACGCGCTCCGTGCAGTTCCCACCGTACGAACAGGTGAAGGATCGCGTCTCGCAGGAAATGCTGAAGCAAGTGCGCGACAAGAAAATCGAAGAGCTGCGCGCAGCGGCGAAAGTGGAATAACGAGCGCGATCATCCAGGTCGAGCGCGGTATCCGCTGCTCGGCCTTTGCGGCCGTTAGTCGAGGCCTGGAGTGAACACTCCAGGCCTCATTCTTTTGTAGCAACGACCCCCGCTCTGTTTGGTCAGGCATCGATTTGCATCCCGATGCGCCATTAGTCCCTCTAGTTTCGCGTGGTCTTCAGAAGCGATCCGCTGCAAATCGGCGACTGCACGTCTGCCGTTCCGAAATCGGGCCGAGAGCGTTGCGCTACCTTGGCGAGGAGCGCAACGATGCAGACACCGCACCTGACACAACCCAATAATCTGTCGTCTCTCTAGAGGGACCGGGGTGATTTGGGCCGATGGCCGCGTGTGCTCCTCCTGGTGTAGGCCGGCTACACGGCGTCCTCGCCCTCTTGCCCTCGGCCCAAATCACCCCGGTCGCGCACGCAAGACGTGTTCAGAGCTTCCCTAGCCCTTCGCGGATGTCGGCGGCCGCTACGGATGCGCGGTTTCGATCGCGCGACCCGGCCGATAAGCCCAGATAAGCATGCCGATGCCGCCGAGAATCATCGGCAGACTGAGCCACTGGCCCATCGAAAGATTGAGCGCAAGCAGGCCGAGAAAGTTATCCGGTTCGCGCGTGAACTCGACCAGGAAGCGGAGTACGCCGTAGCTCACCAGGAAGACCCCGGAGACGGCGCCGGTCGGGCGCGGCTTGCGAGCGAATACCCACAGGATCACGAACAGCAGCACGCCTTCCATACCCGCTTCGTAGAGCTGCGATGGATGGCGCGGCTGCGGATCGACACTCGGAAAGATCATCGCCCACGCCACATCGGTGGGTCGCCCCCACAGCTCGGCATTGATGAAGTTGCCGATGCGACCGGCGCCCAGGCCGAGCGGCGTGAGCGGCGCCAGAAAATCGGTGACGTCGAACCACTTGCGATGCGTGCGCCGCGCGAAC
>JBBRGM010000528.1:0-3493 GCA_038240725.1 Burkholderiales bacterium
GAATCCACCCTCGCGGCGGCCCGAGAGGTCGGGCTTGCTATATTGTTGCTTTGTGGGTTATCGACGACCATAAAGCCGCTGGCCCCAGGCTGAAAGATTCGCCTCCGAACCGCGCCGCGAGGGACCCCGCGTCATATCCGCTCAGCCTGAGTTCCCCCTGCCTCTACAGTCCCGGGAAATAAAAGCAAACACAAAAGCACCTCCTCGCGACGTATCCGCTGTTCTCGATGCCACTCAGACGCAAGATCGGAAAACGCAAGGCAAGAACGGGCAAGAATTGCCGCGGAGCTGGACCTATTCTGCGCATCAGAGTGGCATCGAAAATATTCGACGATTAGATCCAGTGCCATCGCGCAGGAGGTCCGTTATGGAAGCTAAGCAACTCGTCGCGCACGCGGTTGCGTCCGCGCTGTTACTCACAATCTGTGTCGGAGACATCGCCATGGCCAGCAATTCCGTTCAGGACAGCAATAAAGCGCTGGTTCAGTCTAGCTTCGATCGCTGGAGAAACGGCACCGGCGGTCCGTTCGAACTGCTCGCGCCAGAAGCGGAATGGACGATCGTCGGCTCGTCGCCTTTGTCGAAGACATACCACAGTCGACAGCAATTTCTCGATGAAGTGATCGATCCATTCAACGCACGCATGGCGACGCGTTGGTGCCTACGATTCGTAACATCTATTCCGACGGTGACACCGTCATCATCTTGTTCGACGCCGAGGCGACCGTGATCGACGGTCAACCGTATCGCAACACCTATACGTGGTATTTCCAGATGCAAGACTCGAAGGTGATTAAAGCAATCGCCTTTTTCGACACGAGAGAGTTCGATGAATTCTGGAATCGCGTGTCACCGAAGCGTTGAAGCTTCAAAGTTCGGAAACGGATGACAACAGCGAATTAAGCCGCTGACTTGCGTCGACGCGCCAGTCCCAACGCCAGAAGACCGGCGCTGAATAGCAGTACCGAGCCTGGTTCTGGAACCGTGGCAATACAAGCGACATCGCTCGCGCAAGGCGCAAGGAAACTGTGCGGTGCGCCGCCGTTGTAGAAATTGAAATGGCCCACGATCTGTTCCCTATCGTTTAGCCCAATTGGATAAGTAGCGCCACCGACGTTACCGACGGCCGAACATCTATCTTCATGAACCTGCCGCCGGCGTCGAGGAAACCGTGCACCCCGATGTCGTCGTTGTAATAGCCGACCATCTGACCTGCGTTATTGATTCCCATCGCGCCGACGTCATGTGCACCTGCAGGGCCGCCGTCATTAATGGGACTGAACACGCCATCCGCATAGCGGTAATTCTGCCAGTGATATAGATCGCTTGTGGACGATACGAACACCATTTCCCCCGCGCGTCATTGATGCTCACCCTGCCCGTGAACACTGTGCCGGGACGTCGATTGTGGTGAACACGCCATCGACCGGTCTTGCCAGTGTGTTCGGCCGATTGCTGCCGGCCGGATAGATGTATGGAAGCACAGTGTGTTGCACAGAGTGCGCCGTTTCGCGACCTAGCCTAAGGACCGTGCCCTCGCGCCGTGCAAGGGGCAAGCTGCGCCGGCTGCTGCGCCCTCCCCATCTTTCGCTTCGCCGCAAGACAGCTGATAGAACGCCGCTCGTTGAGTGAGCGATCCCCTGCGCACCAGCCGCCCTTTGCGCGTTGCTACCCCGCGTTCGCCACGTGGCACGGGTGCCTGTGCACAGCACACCCCGACACAACGGGATAGCACCACGTTGAGTTCGATCGCTGCGCTAACGATGCACTCAGGAGAACCGGATTGATGAAGACGTGCAGGGTCGCAAGTTCGCCAGCGTCGGAATCAGCTCGCTGCCGAGTTGGAGCAATTGCAGGTCTGGTGTGGCGCGGGGGTAGGTTTTTTGGAAGATTGATTATTACGGGACACCAAGCTCCTGGGCTTGCGATTGTTAAATGCGTCGCCGTCAGTCTCCTTCGCCTAACCGTCGTATGCACATGACGTAAGCATTTAGCTTACACGCTACTCAGTGATTCGCTGATAGCGCTTATGCGAAGGATGTTTAGGATGTATGAGAACGATCTGTAACGTTGGAGACGCGGGGAATGCGCTCGGAAGTAGCTGTACTGCCACCAATTGCTACGCCTCATGTACACGCGCAGAACTTGGCGCTCAATGCCAAGCAGATTGTTAGTTTCCATGAGAATGGTTTTCTCGCTCTGCCAGCGATCAGCACAGCTGACGAAGTCGCCGGCCTGCATGCCTTGTTCTATCGGTTGCTGAAGTCTAAGGCGGGCTTCAATGAAGGCGCGCAGTTCGATCTATTGGATGACAGTGTTTCGTCGGAGCGGAACAGCTTAGTGCAGATCTGCGACCCGGACAATTACGCAGCACAGTTGCGTCATACGATTTTCGGGATCAACGCCCTGGCCATCGCCAAGCAATTGCTTGGGCCAGGAGCGCAGCCCGCTTTCTCACATGCGATCTACAAACCTGCGCATTACGGCGCGCCTACGCCTTGGCATCAGGATGACGCCTTCCACGCGGACTTCGACTACCCGCAGATCAGTATCTGGATGCCCTTGCAGGATGTGACTCCAGCAAACGGATGCATGCACTTCGTTCGCGGAAGCCATCGCGGTGAGTTGCTCGCCCACCGGCCGTACAACGACAACACAGGCGCGCATGCGCTTGAATGCAGTGGGGAGGTCGACCTCGGCAACGCCGTCGCATGCCCGCTGGCGGCGGGCGGTTGCACCATCCATACCGGGCGCACCCTGCATTACGCTGGCGCCAATAAGGCGGACCAGGCGCGCTGGGCTTACATCCTCGCTTTCTACCTGCCGCCGCGGCGCAGACGCCTACAGGCACGCACGTGGAGCGATGAGAGGGCGCACCGCTGATATGGCTCGTCGAAGAGCCTGGCTGCGTCGTGGAGGTTACTTCACTCACTTGTGGCGCACCGAATTTGATAACCGCCTGCGGCGCGCCCTGGAGCGGTGGGTGTGATCCTGCTTTCCAGTGACGTCGTCCCAGAAAACTTCATCAGTTCAGGACTAGAGTAGGGTCGCTTCGCAGTCCCCGCAGAAGGGAGCGAAGAGTGATGAAGAAGTGCGCAAACGCGATGCTGTCGCGAGCTCGGGAACTCATCGAGCGATTGCGTTTCAACTCGCGCGAGTTACGGTGTGATGACCACTGTGACCTCGCGCACACCGAACTGCGCCAATTGGGAGTGACCTATCGTAAGAAGCTCTAGAGCGCCATCTGTGCATAGGTCATGGTCGAATGTTTACGGTAAGAGGTAAGGTCGTACTTTCCTTCTGACCAGGGAGACCCCCATGTCCGGCCTTCGATCCAAGTGGTGCGGCTGCAAGTTGAATCCACCGCGAACGCGCTAGACGCAGTCTTTACCGCTCAATGCATGCTGCCCGGCATGCCGCCATCGATCGCTATCACCTGGCCGCTGATGGAATCGGCCTGACAGAACAATACCGTTTGCGCAGCGATGTCCTG
>JBBRGM010000529.1:0-3468 GCA_038240725.1 Burkholderiales bacterium
AACTTCACGATCGAAGTGCCGACCCTCGAACAACTCGTCCACGCTCACCAGTTTGCTCATACCGGCGCTCATTACAAAAGGCCTACAGCCTAACCGCTCTCTCTATTTGCACCACAGCCGTCCTGCTGACCGGCCCTCCAAGCGACGCGGTCCACTGAATTAGGCGCCCGGCTCGAAAGCGCGGCGATAGGTGGTAGACGCCGTGTCTACCCCTCCAGATCATCGTCGCGCCAATACCCCGGCGCCTATCCCTTTCGTAGCGCGCGCTGTATTGCGCATTGGACCTTTCAATCGGATGCAATCAAGGAAGGGTTGCTGCCGCCTCGATTCGCCCGATCTAGAGGGGTTTATTTATTGAGCTTCTGGCTCGCACTGGGACTGGTGGTTGCCCCAGCTTCTTGACCTGACTGGCCTTCGCCGGTCGTTGTGCGTTGCTCGGGATGGCCGACGGTACCTTTACTTTGCGCTGGCAGATTTTTGGCGCTTTGCGACTGGTCGGTATTTTTGACGCCGTCTGCAGTTTGTCCCTCGCCTGTGGTTGATTTCTTCTGTGGATGGCCGACCGCGCTGCTGCTTTGTGCCGGTGCATTGGTGTTCGGTTTCTTATCTGCGTTTTCGCGGTCGCGCTCCTTGGCGTCGGCGCTCTTGGCTTGACTCTTCTCGCCAGTGCGCATGTCGACTGTACCCGCGGGGGTCACCTGGATGCATTTTTCCTTTTCCTTACCGTTCGCATTTGCGCAGTCTCGCGACGCTTTGGCGGACTGAGGTTGTGCCATAGTTGGTTTAGCTTTCCTCTTATCAGTACTCACCTGTCCTTGCTGTGGCTTCGTTGAGTCGTGCTTGGCGCCTTGCTCCTTGTCCCGCATTAGTTTGTCTTGGCCTTGCGCCTTGTCTTTATCGGAATCGACGTTTTGCGCCATGGCGGCATTCAGCCCGAGAGCGAAGCCGGCGGCGATTAGTGCATTGAGCAACTTAGACATCGTGCCTCCGTTCTGTATTAGCGTTGACAGCGCCGTAACGCTGCACTTGAACGATTCCAAAAAAATCATTGCCGCCTGGAGCGAGCATTCAAGATCGACCTAGCACCCGGCGTCTTATCTTTTCGTCATGTTCAGGCTCTAGTTACGACTTTCGAGACAGCAACTTTAGTTCCTCCGGATCAAGGAAACTGCCCGTTCTTTCGATGCCGCATTCCGATCCCAGCCGACAACGCGCGCACGGGTAAAAGCGGCTTTCCGCTTGGCGCGACTCGGCAGACGGGCCTAGAAGAGTTGTGTACGCCAGCGAACAGAACAAACAGCGAGCAGCGAGGCGCGCGCAACCAATGCATGGCGCTCGTACTGAACTACCCGAATGCAGACGAAGATGGGTTGATTGTTAGCGGTGCGGACTACATGGACTGCCCGGGTAGTTCGGACGTGACCTGTGCGTCCATCACGTTTTTCTACCTCCAGCCAGTCATCGCCCGGAAACGAAACATCCGGTTGAGCTTGCTCGATGATTGCTTGTGCAGCTATTGAATCTCGTCATTAGCTATGCGATATGGGTAGCTGTGCGCTAGCCGGTTCAGCTTTGCGCACGACGCGCGAACGACTAACGTGTCGAGCGCATCCTCCGTGCTGCGCTATTGCTAGTCGAGTCGCGCGGGTCCGAAGTCAGTGTGCGCGCCATAGGGTTTTGGTGGATCGTTTGGCGTCGGCAGGGGCAGTTAAAATGTTTCATCAATCGGTAGAGAACACGTCACTGACAAACTGTCGGCAAGCTATGGGGCTTGCGTTATCATCCAACAAACGCAGCCGGCACCGGATTGTCGCCGAGCGCCTGGCGCAGCACCGCCCAATGCATTGCTTCGTCGCCGAGAATGCTGCCGGCGGCTTTTGCGAGGTCCCGGTTGTCCAGGATCGGAATCGCACCGAGGTACGCGGACACGGCGCCCTGCTCCAATCCCGCGGCGAAGCGCAGCACGTCCGCTTGGGTTTTCAGTTGTGCTACGGGAAAGTCGTATTTCTTCTTCTCCGCGCTCGCTGTTCCGCCGAGTTGTTTGATCGTCGCGGCGAGAAGATCGGCGTGCGCCTTGTGATGTCCCTGGAATTGCACCGCGAGATCCAGCACCGGCTTTTGCAGCAAACCGCTTTCCGCACCGACTTGATAGGCGGCGATCGCTTGGCGTTCGGCTGCGAGCGCGCTGTCGAGAATCTTAATGTCGTTGGCTTGCGCATCGGCGCCGCCGGTTTTCTTGAGTTGCGCGGCGAGGCTGTCGCGGCCGGCGAGCAATGCGATAGCGGTACCGGAAAGCAGCAGACCCGACTTGCCGATGAAAGCGCGGCGGCCGGCGATGAACAGCGGATCTTTGGCGAGTTGAACGAGTGACATGGTGAAGCTCCTTTGCAGTTTTCAGGGTGAGCAAGGTCGACGCTCGAATTCGAGCGGTGTTCGCCGGTGCGACGGTGCAAATGCGATCGGCGATTAGAAACGGGAAAGTTGCGAGGAAGCGGACTAACCCGGCGGGTCGTTGATACGCCGCAGGACATTCGCGACGATGCGATCGCAGCGCGCGCCGTCGAAAGCAAACGCGCCTTCAACCGCAACATCGATGTCGCGCGCGATAGTTTCGCGCAGCAGGCTGCGCGCGCGGAAGAAGCGCGTGCGTACGGTGGCTTCGGGAATGCCGAGGCATGCTGCGGTTTCTTCGACGCTCATCTCTTCCAGCGCGCGCAGGATGAACACGGTACGGAATACGTCGGGCAATCGATCGATCTTGGATTCGAGCAACGTGCGCAGTTGTGCGCGGATCGCGGCGGCTTCAGGACGCTCCGTTTCATTGGCAAGCGGTGAGCTCGCATCGATGCGGGTTTCGATGTCCACTACGTTGTCGAGCGGCACGTTGGCGTCTTCCTTCTTGCGTTTGCGCAGCTTCTCGAGCGCCTGATTGATAACGATCCGCACCAGCCACGTCGACAGTTTCGCTTCGGAGCGGAAACTGCCGATCGCGCGATACGCCTGCAGGTAAGCCTCCTGCACGCAATCCTCAGCTTCGTGATCGTCGCGCAGCATGCCGCGCGCCGTGCGATACAGAAGCTGGTTGTGCCGGCGCATGAGCACTTCGAAGGCATGCAGATCCTGGCGAGCGATGCGACCGGTCAATTCGCTGTCGGACCAGTGTTCCGATAAAACGGGTGCTGCCGGCAAGATCATCGTTGTTTGTCTCCTTGCCCCATTGGATGAGCCCGTGCACTCTCGCGTTCCCGCTATTTCCGTTTCGCGCGTGCGCCGCGCAGGTTGCGTCCGCGTCGGTTAGCATACGGCACGGCGCCTGGCGGCTGGCACCTCGCGTCAGCTTCGCATAATTGCCTTGCAGATCGCACGAGTCATGTCCGCCAACCACTCAGACCGCACGCTGTCGATCGGGGCGTACAAGACGATATCCTTCGGCTGCTCGAACGGCGCGGGGCGGGAAAGACGATTTGC
>JBBRGM010000530.1:0-3460 GCA_038240725.1 Burkholderiales bacterium
ACTCCGTCGTCGTTCGAGCGAGAACCTAGCCAGCGCTAACTAGGAACGCTTGCGTAGCGACCAGAGCCCCAGCACGAACAGACCCGATGTGAACAGCAGCGTGCTGGACGGCTCCGGCACCGGCGTGCCGATCAGCGAGAACGCGCCGTTGAAAGTCGGGGGCGTTGTGCCGCCGACGATATCCGTTCCCACGCGCAGCCAATCGGGGTTTAACGCCTCGTTTCGCATCCACGCCTGCAGGTCAGGCGCGAACGGCGTCAACGCCGGCGGACGCGCGGCCGACAGCCAGAGGAAATCGCCGTTCGCCAGCTCAACCTGCGGCACGAAGAAATAGTGCCCAGCCGCGAGGTCAATGGGCGCGGTGAAGTCGGTCGTGAATTGGACTTGTTGGCCTAACACCTTGCCTTCGCCACCTGCATTTACACTGATGTTATTGACCACGCTGTTGAGGCCTTGATTGCGCAATCCGAGTTGCGTCGTATACGACAGATCCGAGCCACTTTCGCGTTCGAGAAAAGCCACATCCGATGGAGAATTTACGCGAGTCGGGACTGCCCCCGATGGCGGGTTGTTCGAGTCGAGCGGAAACACCCGGTAGATCTCAACGCGAACGGTGCCGATGTTCGAGACATCCGTTCCGAGCGGTATCAAGCCGGTGAACGTCGCACTGGTCAGTCTGGTGCTTTGAGTCAAGACAAAATCATCGGCAGCTTCGATCTCTTGCTTGCCGGCACTGTCGGGACGGGTAGCCATGCCGATAGAGTCGTTCGGCAGATCGTTGTCGTACAGCAGAGCGGCGGAAGCCGGACCCGCTATTAATGCGAGTGACAGCAATCCGAGTCGGAAGGGACGCGCGTAATTCATCTGGGACCTCCTTTGGGTTTACGCACACACCGTCCAACCCGAAGCGGCGAGCGCGATTGTGCTGAACAGATATCGCCGAGCACACATGCTGGCGTGCGAGACACATTGATGATCTATCGGTTGTCGCCTGCGGATAACGACGACAAGTGGAATCATGTTTCGCAACGTCGCGTTGAAAAAACTACTCTGATGAATATCGCGCGTCAATCCCACTTGCATGAAAAAATCTAAAATGCGACATCGCGCACGAAAATATCGAACGATTTGATATGTGCGAGCGACGGGAGACGTTTAAGACCGGTAAATGACGGCAATGCGTCACTGGGAGTCGTCGAAATCACGCTTCGCCTGCGCGTCGCCTCCCGAAAACAAAACCGAAACTCGCTCCGCGCAGAAGCGCACATATATTGAAACGAATATATCGATATATCGCCGATGCGCAGCAGCAATGCGCATGAGTGAGCGGCCTCACTGCAAGCCGAGTTTCTGCGCGAGGCCGATCCGCTGTATTTTCCCCGTTGCGCCTTTCGGGATCTCAGTGACGATCACGATTTTGCGCGGCACTTTGAAGTCCGCCAATCTCGTCGCCGCAAACTGCCGCAGCTGTTTTTCGTCGGCCTGCGCACCTTCGCGCAGCACCACTGCCGCCGCGACATCTTCGCCGAGCATCTGGTGCGCGTATGAGAAGGTCACGCACTGCTGCACCGCCGGGTGATCGAGCAGAACTTCGTCGACTTCGCGCGGAGAAATCTTCTCGCCGCCGCGGTTGATGATTTCTTTCAAGCGTCCGGTGATCGTCAGAAAGCCTTGGTCGTCCATCACGCCCTGGTCGCCGGTTCGGAACCAGCCTTTGGTGAATGCCTCGCTATTCGCTTTCGGATTATTTTCGTAGCCTTGCATGACGCTCGGTCCACGAATCGCGATCTCACCGGTGTCGCCATGCTGGACCGCGTCGCCGCTATCGTCGATCACGCTTACCTCCGGCCCCGCAGCGATACCGACAGTGCCCGGTTTACGCGTTCCCGGGGGCAACGGATTGCTCGCCATCTGATGCGCGGCCTCGGTCATGCCGTACGCCTCGATCAGCGGCGCGCCGAACATGGCTTCGAGCTCGGCGATGATCTGCGGGGCGAGAGAAGACGAAGACGAGCGTAAGAAGCGCAATGGATTCGCGGCAATCACGTCTGCACTCTTTGCGGCACGCAGCAAGATGGCTTGATGCATCGTCGGCACCGCCGTATACCAAGTCGGATGCGCCTCGCCCATCCAGGCGAAGAATTTCAGCGCATTGAATCCCGGTGTGCAACAAATCTCGCCACCGGCGGACAAGGGCGCCAGGGTGCCTGCGATCAGGCCATGGATGTGGAACAGCGGCATGATGTTGAGCGCGCGATCGCTGGCGGTGAGCGACAGCGTGCGGCGAATACTTTGCGCAGACGCCGCGACATTTCGTTGCGTGAGGGGCACGATCTTCGGGCGCGCCGTAGTGCCGGATGTGTGGAGCACCAGCGCCACATCGTCGGGCTGTGCGGCGCCGGCTTGCGCCGGCGCACGCGCGGCGGCGCTGTCGGGAAACTGCAGCTCGAAGCTGCCTGCGCCTTGGTCCGGCGTCGCCTGCAAGCGCACAACTGGAATGCCGAGCCGCTCGGCGACTTCAACGGCAGGCGAAGCTTTGTCCTGCTCGATGATCAGAATCTTCGCGTTGAGATCGGTGAGATAAAACTCGAACTCCTCCGCTCGATAACCTGCGTTCAACGGCGCAGCGGTCGCACCGCCCGTTATGCATACGAATGCGGCGGCCATCTCGGGGCCGTTATCGAGGACGATCGCGACGCGATCGTTGCGGCCTACACCTCGTTCGTTGAGCAGCGTGCGAACGCTTTCCCGCAGCTTACGCAGCCGTGCGTAAGTCAGCGCAATGCCGCCCGGCGCGCTCAATGCGGCGGCGTTAGGTGCACCGGCGTCCAATAACGTCGATACGGTCGTAGCAAAGTCAGCCATGCGCAATCCTTGGAGGTTGAAGCCCGCACCGAATCGGCGGGCGGTAGATATTAGCTTGCAGAGATCTTGAGCTTGCCATGCTCGGCGTTGAGCGTTTCCGCCAGAAGGCTTGTGCAGGCGTAAACGGCGCGTAGGTGTGGCGTTGGTGTGCCGGTTAGCGCAGCAAGCTCGATCACCGAGCCCAGCAGCGCTTCGATCTCGATCGGCCGGCCTTGCTCGATGTCTTGCAGCATCGACGTTTTGTGTGCGCCGACTTTCTCGGCGCCCGCAATGCGTCGATCGATGCTCACGCGAAAGGTCACGCCGAGCTTGTTCGCCACCGTTTGCGCCTCGTTCATCATCTCGGCTGCGAGCTCGCGCGTTAGCGGAAACCTGCAGATGTCGACCAGCGTTGCATGGGTCAGCGCGCTGATCGGATTAAAACTAAGGTTGCCCCAAAGCTTGAGCCAGATTTCGCTGCGGATGTCGTTTGTGATGGGGGCTTTGAACCCCGCGTCGATCAGCGCTGCGGCAATCGCCTGCAGGCGCGGCGTGGTGGTGCCGTCGAGCTCGCCCAAGGTAAAGCGATTGCCTTCGACGACCTGCACAATGCCCG
>JBBRGM010000531.1:0-3457 GCA_038240725.1 Burkholderiales bacterium
ACCTTGGCTTCGCCGCGACGCCTCGCATCCATCCGCACTTGACGCAACGCGCGTCGCAAGACTTGTTCAGAGCTTCCCTAGGTCAGCGGCGCGGCTTCGACGTGTCGGTGGGATCGCGCTCGTTCAAAATATCTTCCAGGCGTATTTGAATGGCGGCTTTGATGCGCGGATGCGTGAGCACGTAGAACTTCTCGTCGATCATCGACTGCAGCACCAGATCGGCGACGTCCTCAGCGGAGACCTTGCCCGATTGCACCGCGTGACGCAGTTGCTCTTCGCGTTCCAGATCTTCAGCCGAGCGCGATCGCGGTGAGTTACGCAAAGCCGCCGGACGATTCCGCTCCGAATCGCTGATGCCGGTAGGAACGTAGGCCGGACATAACAGCGACACGCCGATCTTCGAGTTGCGCGCCGCGAGATCCTGAAACAGGCATTCGCTCAACGCGACGACGGAATGCTTCGAGACACAATAGATTCCCATCCCTGGCGGCGACAACAGGCCGGCGACTGACGCTGTGTTGACCACATGACACGGCTCGTCTTGCCGCAGCATGATCGGCACGAACACGCGCACGCCGTTGATCACACCCCAGACGTTGACGCCGAGCGCCCATTCCCAATCGCCCGGTGTGCTTTCCCACACCGCGCCGCCGGGCGCGACGCCGGCGTTGTTGCAAAGCACATGCGCCGCGCCGAAAGTGGCCATGGTCTTTGCAGCCAGGCGTTCGACATCCTGCCCGCGCGATACGTCGGTGCGAATCGCCAGCACCGGCACTTTCGCTTGATGGAATTCCTGCTCGACACGCCGCAGCTGCTCTTCTTCGATGTCGGCCAGCACCAGCTTCATACCTTCACGCGCAAATCGGCGTGCCATGGCGAGGCCCAAGCCGCTGGCGCCACCGGTGATGACCGCGACTTTATCCTGGAAGTCTTGCATGATGCGATGGGTTACGTGGAAAGGGAGCGGCGATTGTAGCTTGGATGCTACGTTGCCTGCCCGGAATTCACGATGGTATGCTCGGACCCCGACCACCAGGAGGCGCACGATGCAGGAAGACTTCATCGGCACGATGGCAGTGCAGGACAAACATCGTTTCGATGTCGAGCGCCTTGCGCTATACATGCAGGCGAACGTGCAGGACTTTCGCGGTCCGCTCTCAGTCGAGCAGTTCAAGGGCGGTCAATCGAATCCGACCTTTCTGCTGCACACACCTGCGCAAAGCTACGTGCTGCGACGCAAGCCGCCGGGCAAGCTGCTGCCTTCAGCGCATGCGGTCGATCGCGAGTATCGCGTGACCTCTGCGTTGTACACGGCGGGCATTCCGGTCGCGCGTACCTTTGCGTTGTGCGAAGACGAAAGCGTCATCGGCACGGCGTTCTACATTATGGATTACGTCGAAGGCCGCGTGCTGTGGGATCAAGCCTTGCCGGGAATGCAGCCGGCCGAGCGCATGGCGATCTACAACGAGATGAATCGCGTCATCGCAGCGCTGCATCAGGTGAAGTACGCGCAGATAGGACTCGGCGACTACGGCAAGCCGGGCAACTACCTCGAGCGCCAGATCGGCCGCTGGAGCAAGCAGTACCGCGCGTCTGCGACGGAAAAAATCGAAGCAATGGAATTGCTGATGGATTGGCTGCCGCAGCATATTCCGAGTCAGGATGAAACCAGTATCGTGCACGGCGATTATCGCCTGGACAACGTCATCTTCCACGCCACCGAGCCGCGCATCGTCGCGGTGCTCGACTGGGAATTGTCGACGCTCGGTCATCCGCTCGCGGATTTCTCGTATCACTGCATGTACTGGCGGCTGACGCCGGAAGAGTTTCGCGGGCTCGGCGGACTCGATCTGCCGGCGCTCGGCATTCCGACCGAAGAAGAATACGTCGCGCAGTATTGCAAACGCACCGGTCGCGCCGGCATAGACAACTGGGACTACTACGCCGCGTACAACATGTTCCGCCTCGGTGCGATCTGCCAGGGCATCATGGGGCGCGTCGTCGATGGAACCGCAGCCAGCGAGAAGGCGTTCGAGTCGGGCAAGCGCGCACGTCCGCTCGCAGAAGCCGGCTGGCGGCAAGTCGAGAAGATGCAGCACGCGGCTGAACTCCCAATCATGAAGGTATCGAGATGAAAGCTGTAGTGTGCAAAGCGTACGGGCCGCCGGAAACGTTGGTGGTCGAAGATGTCGCTTCTCCGAAACCGGGGAAAGGCCAAGTCGTCATTTCAGTGAAGGCGGCCGGCGTGAATTTCCCCGACACGCTCATCATTCAAGGCAAGTATCAATTCAAGCCGGAGCCGCCGTTTTCGCCGGGGGGCGAGGTCGCCGGTGTGATCAAGGAACTCGGCGAAGGCGTTTCCGGTTTGCGGGTCGGCGACCGCGTGATCGGGGCAAGCACGTTCGGCGGTTTCGCGGAAGAGCTCGTGGCCGATGCGGATAAGGTCATTCCGATGCCCGACGGCATGGACTTCGTTCCGGCGTCGGCGTTCGTGTTGACCTACGGCACGTCCTACCACGCACTGAAAGACCGCGCGAAAATCAAAGCCGGTGAGACCTTGCTCGTGCTCGGCGCTTCCGGCGGAGTCGGGTTGTCTGCAATTCAAATCGGCAAAGCGTTCGGCGCGCGCGTAATCGCCGCTGCATCGAGTGAAGCGAAACTGCAGGTTTGCCGCGACAACGGCGCGGACGAAACCATCGATTATTCGAAGGAAGATCTGCGCGCGCGCGTCAAGGCGATTACCGCTGGGCGTGGCGTCGATGTCGTCTACGATCCGGTCGGCGGCTCGTACTCCGAGCTCGCGTTGCGCGACATGGCGTGGAACGGCAGATTTCTCGTGGTCGGCTTCGCCGCCGGCGATATTCCCAAGATCCCGCTGAATCTTGCGCTGCTGAAAGGCTGTTCGATCGTCGGCGTGTTCTGGGGTGCATTCACCCGCATCGAGCCGGACGCCAATCGGCGCAACAACGAAGAGCTGATGCAGATGTACGCGAACGGTACGGTGAAGCCGCACATCCATGCGACGTATTCGCTGGATCGCGCAGTCGATGCGTTGAACGAAGTATTGTCCAAGCGTGTGAGCGGAAAAGTGGTGCTGACGACTACTTAGCGCCGGTCGATCGAGTTAGCGCCAGCCGATCGGGCTCTGCGCTGAAGACCGAAGCGCTCCTCTCGCCAAATTAAGCAATGCGCATTTCATTCAAGTCCACAGTTTTTAAATTCGCATATTCGCGGCTCAATCCGCTTCGGAGAAAACCATGCTAATGCTGTTCGAACATCCGCTGTCCGCTTATGCCATGAAGGTGAAGATCGCTCTGCACGAAAAAGGGCTCGAGTTCGAGGTGAAGACGCCCGACGGCATGATGAACAATACCGCGAGCGGCGCGTTCGTCGATGCAAGTCCGCGTGCGGAAGTGCCTGCGTTGATCGACGGCGACTTCAAGGTATTCGACTCCAC
>JBBRGM010000532.1:0-3445 GCA_038240725.1 Burkholderiales bacterium
CTCGATGACGTCAAAATCGGTGACAGCATCGCAGTCGATGGCTGTTGCCTTACCGTGATCGCAGTCGCGCCGGATGCATTTCACGTTGACGTCTCCGACGTGACGATGAGCGCAACCGCGGGGTTTGCGCATGGCGCGGCGCTGAACCTGGAAAAAGCACTGCGATTGTCGGGCCGCATCGGCGGCCATCTGGTAACCGGTCACGTCGACGGGCGCGGCGAGGTAAGCCGGATGCAGGCGCTCGGCGAAAACACATTGCTCGAAGTCCGCGTTCCCGTCGAATTGAGCAAGTACATTGCGCGCAAAGGTTCAGTTACGGTAAACGGTGTCAGCCTCACCGTAAACGAGGTGGGACGCGACAGCTTCCGCGCTAACCTGATTCCGCACACGCTGCAGGCAACCAACCTCAGGCATCTGCGCGCGGGCCGGGCGGTGAATATCGAAATCGATTTGCTTGCGCGGTATGTTGAACGGCTCGCGAGCGCGAGCGATGGAGACGGCAAATGACGATCAGCAGCACGGCGGAGATCATCAGCGATGTGCAAGCGGGACGCATGGTCATTCTGGTGGACGAAGAAGATCGCGAGAACGAAGGCGATCTGCTGATGGCCGCAGAATTCGTGACGCCGCAGGCGATCAACTTCATGGCCAAGCACGGCCGCGGTTTGATCTGCTTGACCTTGACCGAGGCGCGCTGCCGGCAACTGAATCTGCCGTTGATGGTGGTGAACAATCGCTCGCAGCTCGGCACCAACTTCACGCTTTCGATCGAAGCCTCGCGCGGCGTAACCACCGGCATTTCCGCGGGCGATCGCGCCCGCACGATCCAGGCGGCCGTCAAGCGCGAGGCGAAGCCGGAAGATATCGTGCAGCCCGGCCACATCTTTCCGCTGATGGGTCAGAAAGGCGGCGTGCTGGTTCGTGCAGGACATACCGAAGCCGGATGCGATCTCGCGCAACTTGCAGGGTTTACCCCGGCCGCCGTCATTTGCGAAATCCTGCGCGATGATGGTGAGATGGCGCGACTGCCCGACCTGCTTGTGTTCGGCCATGAGCATGGACTGAAGATCGGCACGATCGCTGATCTGATTCAGTATCGAAGCCGCACCGAATCGCTGGTAACGCGCGTGTCGGAGCGGCCGCTGGAATCGCCGTACGGCCGGTTTCGGCTGGTCGCATACAGCGACACCACCGCCAACGACATTCATCTCGCGCTCGTCAAAGGCGATATCGTTCCCGGCCAGGAAACACTGGTGCGCGTGCACGAGCCGCTGTCCGTAATCGATTTGCTCGACGCGGGCGGCACGACGCACTCGTGGAATCTGCACGACGCCATGCGCACCATCGCGGCGAGCGAGAGCGGCGTCGTGGTTCTGCTCCATCGCGACGAAACCGCAAAGAACTTGCTCGAGCGGATGCACGCCAGCCCGGAGCTGGAAGATTCGGCGAAGATGGACCTGCGCACGTACGGCATCGGTGCGCAGATTCTCAAGGACCTCGGCGTCACCAAGATGAAGCTGCTCGCCATGCCGCGCAAGATGCCGAGCATGACGGGTTTCGATCTGGAAGTGACCGGCTATGCGATGCCGGAGAAATCGCCCAAGCGCGGCAGCGTCACGCCGCTCAGCCCACGCAAACGGGAGCAATAATTTGGCACGCTATGACGACATCCTCGAGCTCGAGCCCGATACCGACGGCATTGCGCTGCGCATCGGCATCGTAATGAGCCGATTCAACATCGACGTTGCGGACGGGCTGCTGAGTGCCTGCACGGCGGAGCTGCGCAAGCTCGGCGTGCGGCCCGACGACATGCTGCTGGTGAGCGTACCGGGCGCGCTAGAGATTCCGGTGGCGCTATACAAAATGGCCGATCGCGAAGAGTTCGACGCGATGATCGCGCTCGGTGCAGTCATCCGGGGCGAGACTTATCACTTCGAGGTTGTGTCGAACGAATCGGCTGCCGGTGTCGCCGCCGTGCAGCGCGATACCGGCATTCCGGTAGCCAACGCCATTCTCACCACCGATACCGACGATCAGGCGATCGCCCGCATGAGCGCGAAAGGCGCAGAAGCCGCCCGCGTCGCCGTAGAAATGGCGAATCTGATGAAGCAGCTCGATGAGTGAAGCCGTCGCATCGCCGCCGGATCACGCGTCGCGGGGCAGCCGGCGACGTTCACGCGAATTCGCTTTGCAAGCGCTGTATCAGTGGCTGGTAAACGCGGACGACGCTGCGGATCTGTGCATGCAGGCTAAAGATAAACCCGAGTTCCGCCGCGCGGATGGGGCGTATTTCGAGATATTGGTGCGCGGCGTCCTAACGCATGCGGAGCAATTGCACGCAGCTCTGCAGCCGTTTCTCGATCGTCCGGCGAAGCAGCTGAGCCCGGTCGAGCATGCCCTGCTGCTGCTCGGCGCGTTCGAGCTTACCGTGGCAGTCGACGTGCCATACCGTGTCGCCATCAACGAGGCGATAGAACTGGCCAAACTCTACGGCGGTACTGACGGACACAAATACGTGAACGGCGTTCTCGACAAACTCGCCTCGCAAGCGCGTCCGGGCGAGACCAAAAAACGATAACCGATCTTAAGCGGAGGAGACGACCATGGCGGAAGCGGTGAAAAAGCTTTCCATATTCGATCTGCAGGCGAAGGTCGATCGCGGCGAAAAAGTATTCCAGGTAACCGCGGTCGATTTCCCGACAGCGCAACTGGTCGATCGCGCAGGCATCGACTGCATTTTGATCGGCGACTCGCTCGGCATGACCGCGCTTGGTTACGCCAGCACCGTGCCGGTGACGATGGACGAAATGATCCATCACGCCAAAGCGATTTCGCGCGGCGCGCAGCGCGCGATTCTGGTGGGCGATTTGCCGCTCGGCGCGTTTCACGCGAGCGCTGCGGATGCCGTCAACAACTCGATGCGAATGCTGAAGGAAGGCGGCGCTGACGTCGTGAAAATCGAAGGCGGCGAGGATTTCGCGCCGATGGCGGAAACCGTCATCAAAGCCGGCATCCCGGTGATGGCGCATATCGGACTGACCCCGCAGCTCATGTCGAAGATCGGCGGCTTTCGCGTGCAAGGCAAAAGCGCATTGACCGGTGCGCAGCTACTGAAAGACGCGATTGCGATGGAGCAGGCGGGCTGCTTCGCGATCGTACTGGAGGCGATTCCCGACCGAGTCGCGCAACTCATCACCGAGCGGCTGAAAATTCCGACGATCGGCATCGGCGCGGGTCCGCATTGTGACGGGCAAAATCTGGTGCTGCACGATATGGTCGGATTGTTCGATCGCTTCACGCCCAAATTCGTGAAGCGCTATGGCAACTGCTGGGAAGTCATTCAGAAAGCGCTGGCTGATTTTCAGGACGATGTGCGCAACGGCGAATTTCCCAAGGCCGAGCACAGCTTCACGATGAAGGAAGACGAGTATCAGGCACTGCTGCG
>JBBRGM010000533.1:0-3440 GCA_038240725.1 Burkholderiales bacterium
CGATCATGATACGCCAGCAATTTGCCCGCCGCATTGAGCGACTGGATGGTCGCGAAGAACGCTTTCAGCGCTTCGGGCCGATCGACATCCGGCGCCTCGTTGCCGAGTTGGCTGTACACCTGCGCGAGCGCGGAGCCGCCCATGCGGTTGCGTCCGGATCCCAGATCGATTAGAAACAGCCCGGTGCCGTCTTCGATGTACTGCAGTTGCGGCGTCAACGTTTTGCGCACGTCGATGCACGGCGCGAACGCCGTGACGATCAACGATAGCGGGCTGACGACTTCCTTTGCGCAGCCGCCGGCCTGCCAGCCCACTTTCATCGAGAGCGAATCTTTGCCGACCGGAATACTGATGCCGAGCGCGGGACACAGTTCCATCGCGACCGCATGCACGGTGTCGTAGAGCGCGGCATCCTCGCCTGCGTGACCGGCCGCGGCCATCCAGTTTGCCGAGAGCTTGATGCTGCCGATCGCATCGATCGAGGCCGCCGCGATATTGGTGATCGCCTCCCCGACCGCCATGCGGCCCGATGCCGCCGGATGGATTAACGCCAACGGCGCGCGCTCGCCTATCGACATCGCTTCGCCACGCTCGGTACGGTAGCCCATCAGCGTGACCGCCACGTCGGCGACCGGCGCTTGCCACGGACCGACGTACGGATCGCGGCTGCACAGTCCGCCGACGGTGCGATCGCCGATGCTGATGAGAAACGATTTGCTCGCGACCGCGGGAAATCGCAATACATGCAAGGCCGCTTGAACGAGCTCGACGTCGCTCAAGTCGAGCGGCAGCAGAGCGGATCGGCGCCGCGTCACATCGCGCGTCATCTTCGGCGGCTTGCCGAGCAGCACGTTGAGATCCATATCAACCGGACGTTGTGAAAGCAGCGGATCTTCGACTGCCAGCGTCGGATCGGCGCGTGCGATACCGACCACAGCGAACGGACAGCGCTCGCGCGCGCACAATGCGGCGAAGTCGGCGATGCGGGCGGGATCGATGGCCAGCACGTAGCGCTCCTGCGCTTCGTTGCACCAGATCTGCATCGGCGTCATCCCCGGCTCTTCGCTCGGGATGGCGCGCAAGTCGACGGTGCCACCGACGCCGCCGCCATAAATCAATTCGGGCAAAGCATTCGACAGCCCGCCGGCGCCGACGTCGTGAATCGAGAGAATCGGATTCGCCTCGCCTTCGCTCCAGCAGCGGTCGATGACTTCCTGCGCGCGACGTTGCATCTCTGCGTTCGCGCGCTGTACGGAATCGAAGTCGAGATCCGCTGTGTTCTCGCCGGTGCGCATGCTGGACGCCGAGCCGCCGCCGAGCCCGATGAGCATGCCGGGACCGCCGAGTTGCACGAGCAGCGAGCCGGCCGACAGATCGCGCTTATGGACTTGCTCGCCGGCGATGTTGCCGACACCGCCCGCGATCATGATCGGCTTGTGATAGCCGCGCTGCTCGCCTGCGAGCTTGTGCTCGAACGTGCGAAAGTAGCCGAGCAGATTGGGACGCCCGAATTCGTTGTTGAACGCGGCGCCACCGATTGGGCCGTCGAGCATGATCTGCAGCGCGGATGAGATGCGATCGGGCTTGCCGGGATCGTCGACTTCCCACGGCTGCAAAAATCCCGACACGCGCAGATGGGAAACGCTGAATCCGGTCAAGCCTGCTTTCGGCTTCGAGCCGCGGCCGGTCGCGCCCTCATCGCGAATCTCGCCGCCCGAGCCGGTTGCCGCACCGGAGAACGGCGAGATCGCGGTCGGATGATTGTGCGTTTCCACCTTCATCACAATGTGCGTGTCTTGCGATTTGTATCTGTAGCTTCCGTCGCCGGCCGGAAAGAAGCGCTCCACCCGCGTGCCCTGCATGACCGCCGCGTTGTCCGAGTAGGCCACCAGTGTGCCTTCCGGATGCTCGGCGTGCGTATGGCGAATCATCGCGAACAGTGACTGCTGCTGCGCAACGCCGTCGATCACCCAGTCGGCATTGAAGATCTTGTGCCGGCAGTGCTCGGAATTCGCCTGCGCGAACATCATCAGCTCGACATCGGTCGGGTCGCGCCCGATGCGCAAAAAGTATTCGAGCAAATAGGCAATCTCATCCTTCGACAATGCCAGACCGAGACGGCGATCCGCGGCCAGCAGCGCGCCCGCGCCGCCCTGCAATACGCCGATGGTCGATAACGGTTGCGGAACCGCCGCATGAAACAGCGCGCCAGCCTGTTCGAGCGACGACAGGGTGGTTTCGGTCATGCGGTCGTGGATCAAATCGAGCAAGGCTTGCCGCGGCGCCGCCCTGAGCTTGGCGAAGGCATTGCCCTCGAAGCGGTATGCGGTGCCGCGCTCGATTCGCTCGACTGCATCCAGACCGCATTGGCGAGCGATGTCGGTGGCCTTGGAAGACCAGGGCGAGAGCGTTCCCAGCCGCGGAACGACGAGAACGATGTCGCGGTTCAGATGTTCGTCCGCCCAGGCAGGACCGTAGCTGAGCAATGCGTGGAGCTTGGTCTGCTCATCGCTGCCGATCGCGCGCGCGAGCTTGGCGAAGTGCCAGTACTGCGTGCGGATGCCGACGATGCCGGGCAGCGCGGATTGCGCTTGGTGCAGCAGCTTCTCGAGACGGAACTCAGACAGGGCGCGTCGGCCGGGCAACTCGAGAGTCAGCGACATAGAAGAAGCACAGAGAATGGAAACCGCGAAGGCGAATTATACCTGCGGCCTTGCGCCCGCACGAATTCCGGATCCGCGCGGTTTCACGCTACACTCATCAACGCTTACCGTTCACCAGACGATCGCCACGATGTCCCAGCTTTTCGCATCCCTGCCGCCGATTTATTCCTGCGACGAGATCCGCAGCCTCGAAACCATCGCGCGGGTGGACGCCGGCAGCGAATCGCTGATGGAGCGTGCCGGTCTCGCCGCCGCTGAGTTCGCGCGCGATCTGCCGATCGATTCGCGCAAGCCGATACTGATCTTCGCGGGCCCGGGGAACAACGGCGGCGATGCGTTCGTGGTCGCGCGCCATCTGCGGCAGTGGTGGCACAAGGTCGAGGTGGTGTTCGCGGGCGAGCGCGATCGGTTGAGCACCGATGCGGGGCACGCGTTCGATGCCTGGCGCGCGAGCGGCGGCGAGTTGCTCACGGGAGCGCAGAACACGAACGGTTATGCACTGGTGATCGATGGCTTATTCGGCATCGGCCTCCAGCGCGACGTGCGCGGCGTCTATGCAGAGCTGGTGCGCCAGATCAACGCGATCGAGGCGCCGGTCCTGGCGCTCGACATTCCCACCGGATTGCATGCCGATAGCGGCCGCGTTCTGAATCAGGCCGTGCAGGCTGATCACACGATGACCTTCATCGCGCTCAAGCCCGGCCTGCTCACCTTGGACGGCCCCGATCATTGCGGCGAAATCCACGTGCGGGATCTCGGCATCGATGTCGAGCAACT
>JBBRGM010000534.1:0-3435 GCA_038240725.1 Burkholderiales bacterium
GGCGAGTCCGATACTCGCGAGAGTGCCGCCGACCTGCATCGTGCTGGCAAGCCAGGACAACACATCGCCGCCGAGATTATCGACCGCGCCGGCCCATTGCGCTTTGTCGAGCGGTTTGATCTTCGCCAGATCGAGACTGTCGCGCAGCAGTACTTGTCTAGCGCCGAGTTGCATCAGGTAATCGGTTTGCGTTGCCTTGCCTGTCAATGCAACGACGTGATAGCCGGCGCCGGCGAGAATGTCGATCGCGACGCTGCCCACGCCGCCAGTGGCACCCGTTAAGATGACCGGGCCATCGGCCGGACGCAGACCGACGTGCTCCATGCGCTCGACCGCGAGCCCTGCCGTGTAGCCGGCCGTGCCCAAAGCCATCGCATCGAATAAGCTCATGCCGTCCGGTAGCGGCACCACCCATGCGGCCGGCACACGCGCGTACTCCGCATAGCCGCCGTTGTGGGCCACACCGAAATCGTAACTCGTGCAGATCACCTTATCGCCAGGGTTGAAGCGTGGATCGGTCGACGCTTCGACGATACCGCTGGAATCAATGCCACCGACGCAGGGAAATCTGCGGATGATCTTGCCCGCGCCCGTCCCGGCCAGTGCGTCTTTGAAGTTCACGCTCGAGTACGCGACTTTAATCAGCACTTCGCCCTCATCGAGCTCGCCGACGCTCATCTCGACCAGTCGGCCTTGCACCTTGCCGTCCTCGCTGAAAATGCGATAAGCCTTGAACGGATCCTGCAGCGATCTTGCCATCGTCTTGTCCTCGCGATTTACCGGCGGACGCCACCACATCTGCGCCGCTATCCGATCATCGGTCTGTCAGTTCCTGCGATTCTGTTTCTGCGTGCGGTAGTGCATCTACAAGATGCGGCAAACCGAGGTAGTGCGTGGTCTGCATTTCGATCAACCGGCTGCGCGTGCGTTGCATGTCCTTGCCCGCAATACGATCGTACAGATGTTCGACCGCCACTTCCGCCGATAATATCAACTTGACCTGGCGGTCGTAGAACTCGTCGATCAGCCAGGTGAATCTGCGCATGCTCTCGCTGTCATCGACGCGAAACTGCGGCACACCCGACAGCACCACCGTATGGTAGCGCCGCGCGAGCTCGATGTAGTCGGCGGTGCCGCGCGGGCCGTCGCACAGTGCCGCGAAATCGAACCACGCCGTCCCCGCGGCAACGCGACGCACGGGAATCCTGCGGCCCTCGACTTCGATCTCGCGCGTGTTCTCGCCGGCGCCGCCGGCAATCGCCAGGAAACCGCTGTCAAGTGCCGCGTCTGCGGCAGTGTCGAGGGGATAATGATAGACGCCTGCGCGCGTCAACGCTCGGAATCGGTAATCGCTACCGCCGTCGACAGCGACGACTTGCATGTGCGCTTTGATCAACTCGATCGCAGGTAAGAACCGCACGCGCTGCAATCCATGCTCGTACAGAGCGTCGGGACGTTGATTCGAAGTCGTCATCAGCACGACGCCGCGCTCGAACAAGCCTTGCAGCAGCCCGCTCATCAGCATCGCATCGCCGATGTCGTTGACGTGGAATTCATCGAGGCACAGCAACCGCGTGGACTTGGCAATTTGCTCAGCGGCCAGATCGAGCGGATTGGATTCCCCCTGCACAACCCGCAGTCGACGATGGACATCCTGCATGAAGCGATGAAAGTGCGTTCGCACTTTCTCGGCGGTCGGTGCGAGCCGGAAAAACTCATCCATGAGGAAACTCTTGCCGCGGCCGACCGCGCCCCAGACGTACAGGCCCTGCGCCGTTTGCCGGCGGCCGAGCAGACGCGCCAACGGCCGCCAGCCGCGGTCCAGTTGCAGCAGATCATCGTACAAGCGCTGGAACGCGTGCAGCGCTTCGCGCTGCGAGTCGTCGAGCACGAAGTTTTGCGTCTGAGCGATCGCTTCGAACGCCGGCAGCAGTCCGTTCACGCCGAGATCGCGTTTTTGACCGTCAGAAGGAGGCGTCATCGAGACAACGCGGGGGGCGGAATATTGCGCATGCAATGGCGGGAAGCGAATCGTAGCGACTCACCTTGCCGGCAGCTACGCACCGGCACTCGCATGCGCCACATGACTGCATGCGAGCGCGCTCGCGAGATCAATAGTTCAGCGAGCGCTTGTGGACGCCGAGTGCCGCTTCGTGCAGCGCTTCCGATAACGTGGGGTGGGCGTGCACGATGCGCGCAACGTCCTCGCTGCTCGCGCCGAATTCCATCGCCATCACCGCCTCGGCAATCAGTTCGGACGCGTACGGCCCGATGATATGTACACCGAGGATGCGATCGGTTTCCGCGTGCGCCAGCATCTTTACGAATCCGGCGGTCTCGCCCAGCGCACGCGCACGCCCGCTCACCATGAACGGAAACTGGCCGATGCGGTAGGGAATGTTGTCGGCCTTGAGCTGCTGCTCGGTCCTGCCGACCCACGCGATCTCAGGCGATGTATAGATCACCCACGGAATTGTATCGAGATCGACATGGCTTTCCTGGCCGGCGATCGTCTCGGCAACCGCCACGCCTTCTTCCGAAGATTTGTGCGCCAGCATCGGCCCACGCACGACATCGCCGATCGCGTAGACGTGCGCGAGATTGGTTCGATTGCGATCGTCGACCTCGACATAGCCGCGCGAGTCGATGTTCAATCCTACCGTCTCTGCGCCAAGCCCTGCGGTATTGGGTACGCGGCCGATCGCGACGATGAGCTTGTCGTACTCGCCGTTTTGCATCTTACCGTCCTTATCGGTGTAAGTGACGGTCACGCCCTGCTTGCTCTTCTTCACGGCGCTGATCTTCACGCCGGTGTAGATCTTGAGATCGAGCGCGCCGTTGAATACACGAAAGGCCTCGCGCGCAACCTGCTCGTCCGCCGCGGGCAAAAACGCCGGCAGCGCTTCGAGAATATTGACGTCGGAGCCGAGGCGCTTCCACACGCTGCCCATTTCCAGGCCGATCACGCCCGCGCCGATGACGCCGAGCCGCTTGGGCACTTCAGTGAAAGACAGCGCGCCGACGTTATCGACGATCGCGTCATTGTCGGTCGGTGCGCCGGGCAATTGGCGCGCGCTGGATCCAGTCGCAATGATGACGTTACGCGCTTCGATCACAGTCGTGTTGTCAGCCTCGCGCACTTCGATTCGGTAATTCTCGCCCGCCGCGACGAAGCGCGCCCGGCCGGGCATCGACGCGACTTTATTTTTGCGGAACAGCGTACCGATGCCCGCGGTGAAGTTCTCGACGATCTTGTCCTTGCGCCCGATCATCGTCGCGAGATCGAAACTCACACCCTCGACTTTGATGCCGTGCTCCGCGAACTTATGCAGCGCGCGCTCGTAGTCTTCCGAAGATTCCAACAGCGCTTTCGACGGAATGCAGCCGACGTTGAGACACGTGCCGCCGAGACTCGGCTTGCCTTTCGGATTTTTG
>JBBRGM010000535.1:0-3431 GCA_038240725.1 Burkholderiales bacterium
AGGCGCCGATGAACGATCCGAAACCTCTGCCGGCCGCGCACTCCGCGGACGCGCTGGACAGCGACGCCGAGGCGGCGGTTGCCGCAACGGCCCCGCTGCACTACGACATGGAGCCGATCGCGCCTTCGGATGTGGAGCTGACCGAGCTTGCCGGCATCGATCCCGACGGACCCGAGCCGTCGGCTGCGGAGATCGCGGGCTCGGAGGCGGCTTTGGCAGAACCAACGATCTTCTGGTGGCACACCGGAGCCGGCCGCGGCGCACTGATGCTGTTGCTCGTCCTCGGACTGGGGTACGCGCTGCGCCTCGCACAACCGCTGATGTTGCCGATTGTCATGGCGTTTCTGATCGCGATCGTCCTGGTGCCCGCGGTGCGCTGGCTGCGCAAGCTGTACATACCGAATGCGATTGCGGCTGCGATCGTCGTCGCCGCCTTCGCGGGCGGGGCGGGCTTCGCCATTTACTCGTTGGCGGAGCCGGCATCGAGCTGGGTCGAGCGCGCGCCGGAAACGATGCGCGACATCGAGCGCAAGATGCGCAAGATCAAGGGCTCGATGCTGGAGGCACAGCAGGCCGCCGATAAAGTCGAACAGATGACCAACGTCGACGGCGACAAGCGAACCCGCGAGGTAACGGTGCGCGAAGCCTCGCTCGCGAGGCGGCTGCTGACCAGCACGCAAGCCGCCGTGTTCTACATCGTCGAAGTCATCATCCTCGCGTACTTTTTCCTGGCGTTCGGCAACACGTTCCTGCGCCGGCTGGTCAAGATACCGATCAAGCTGCGGGCAAAAATTCACGTGGTGAAAATGACGCAGGAGATTGAGAGCGAAGTCTCCAATTATTTATTTACGATCGCCTGCATCAACGCCGGGCTGGGTGTGGCGACCGCGGTGGCGTTGTATTTTCTGCACATGCCTAACCCGGTGTTATGGGGTGTGATGGCGGCGGTGTTCAACTTCGTTCCGTATCTGGGCAGTGCAGTGACGCTGGTTGTGCTCACCGGCGTGGCAACGCTGACGTATGACACGCTGGCGCATGCACTCGTCGTGCCGGCGACGTTTCTTGCGCTAGCCATCGCAGAAGGCCAGTTCATCAACCCGATCATCGTCGGCCGACGCATGGCGCTGAGCCCGATGGTGATTGTTCTGGCGTTGATGGTGGGCGGTTGGGTGTGGAGCATCGTCGGCCTGCTTATCGCGGTGCCGGTGCTGGTGATGTTCAAGATTTATTTCTCGCACAACGAGCAATTGGCGCCGCTCGGAGATTTGCTCGGCCGCGATTGACCGCCGGGAAGTGCTCGGCCGAGAATTGATCGGCCGCGATCGATCGGCGGCAAACGATCGATGCGGCAACTTGCCGATGTATCAGCGCGCCGTCGCCTTCGCCGGTTCTGTTCGAACCAGCTCGCGAAGAATTTCTCGCACACGCGCCACTCGTGCGGCCACCAGCGGGTGTTTCTCTTCGATGCGCAGCCGGTCCGGTCCCGACAATTTGAAATTCTTGCGCGTCTGGATCAGCTGGATGATTCGCCCAGGATCGATGGGCGGATCCTTGATGAATTGCAGCACCAGACTTTCCGGCCCGGCATCGAGCTTCGACACGCCGAGCGGCATCGCAACGATGCGTAGCCGATGACTGTCGATCAGCGTTTTCGCGGGTTCGGGCAGCAAACCGAAGCGGTCGATCAGCTCTTCCTGCAGCGCTTCCAGCTCGTCCAGCGTCTCACAATTCGCCAGCCGCTTGTACAGCACCAGCCGCTCGTGGATGTCGGAACAATAGATCTCCGGCAACAATGCCGGTGCGTGTAAATTGATCTCGGTGGTCACCGCAAGCGGTTGCGCGAGGTCGGGCTCTTTGCCGGCTTTGAGCGACTTCACCGCGGAATTGAGCATCTCGGTATACAGCCCGTAACCGATTTCCTGCATCTGTCCGCTCTGCGATTCGCCGAGCACTTCGCCGGCGCCGCGGATTTCCAGATCGTGCATCGCCAGATAGAAGCCGGCGCCGAGCTCTTCCATCATCTGGATCGCTTCGAGACGTTTGCGGGCGTTGGTCGTGACCGAGCCTTCGTCCATCGTCAGCAAGTAGGCGTAGGCCTGGTGATGCGAGCGGCCAACGCGGCCGCGCAGCTGATGCAATTGCGCCAGTCCGAATCGATCGGCGCGATCGATCAAAATAGTGTTCGCGCTCGGGATGTCGATGCCGGTTTCGATAATCGTCGTGCACAGCAGAATATTGAAGCGCTGCCGGTAAAAATCGCGCATGACCATTTCCAGCTCCCGCTCGGGCATCTGCCCGTGCGCCACGCGGATGCGCGCTTCGGGCAGCAGCTTGGTGAGGCGCGCTTCCATGTTGTAGATCGTCTCGATCTGGTTATGGACGAAATAAATCTGGCCGCCGCGCTTCAATTCGCGCATCACCGCTTCGCGAATCAAGCCGTCGGAGAAGCGCGAGACGAATGTCTTGATGGCAAGCCGCTTTTGCGGCGCGGTTGCGATGATGGAAAAATCGCGCAGTCCCTCGAGCGACATGGCAAGCGTGCGCGGGATCGGCGTCGCGGTTAAAGTCAGCACGTCGACCTCCGCGCGCATCTGCTTCAGGCGCTCTTTGTGGCGCACGCCGAAGCGGTGCTCTTCATCGACGATCACCAGCCCGAGATTCTTGAACTGCACTTTTTCCTGCAATAACTTATGCGTGCCGATTACGATGTCGACCGTGCCTTCGGCCAATTGCTTCAACGTCGCATCTTGTTCCTTGCCGGAACGAAAGCGCGACAGCTCGGCAATCTTCACCGGCCAATCGGCAAAGCGGTCGGTGAAGTTCTGAAAGTGCTGTTCGGCGAGCAGGGTGGTCGGCACCAGCACCGCGACTTGTTTGCCGTCCAGCACGGCCACGAACGTCGCGCGCAGCGCCACTTCGGTTTTGCCGAAGCCGACGTCGCCGCAGATCAGACGATCCATCGGCTTGCCTGATGTCAGATCCGCAATGACCGCTTCGATGGCGCTGGCCTGATCGCGTGTTTCCTCGAACGGGAAACCCTCGGCGAACGCTTCGTAGTCGTGCGGCTTGAGCGTGAAGGCGTAGCCGGTACGCGCAGCGCGCTGCGCATACAGGTTCAGCAGCTCGGCCGCGGTATCGCGTACTTGCTCCGCAGCGCGGCGCTTGGCTTTTTCCCATTGGCCGCTGCCGAGCTTGTGCAGCGGCGCGGCTTCAGGCGAGGCGCCGCTGTAGCGCCCGATAACTTGCAGCTGCGACACCGGCACGTAGAGCTTGTCGCCGCCTTCGTATTCGAGCGCGAGAAACTCGGTCATCCCTTCGCCGAGATCCATGGTCACCAGACCGAGATAGCGTCCGATGCCGTGCTGCGCGTGTACCACCGGGTCGCCGACTTTGACCTCGGACAAATCACGCAGCATGTGCTCGGCCACCAG
>JBBRGM010000536.1:0-3424 GCA_038240725.1 Burkholderiales bacterium
GTTTCGCGCCGCTTTTGCTCGCGGTTGACTAGTGCAAGCTTGGCCATGCCTACCTCAGTTTCTGAAGGGGAAGTTGAAGCCCGTGAGGAGCGCTCTGGCTTCCTCGTCGGACCTTGCGCTGGTAGCAATGCTGATGTCCATACCGCGGATCGCATCGATCTTGTCGTACTCGATTTCCGGGAAAATAATCTGTTCCTTGACGCCCATGTTGAAGTTGCCGCGTCCATCGAACGAGCGCGCCGGAATGCCGCGAAAGTCGCGAATGCGCGGAATTGCCACGGACACCAGCCGGTCCAAAAATTCGTACATGCGCTCGCCGCGCAAGGTGACCATGCAACCGACCGGGTAACCCTTGCGAATCTTGTAGGTGGCAATCGAGGTGCGTGCCAAGGTGATCACCGGCTTTTGCCCGACGATCTTGGTCAAATCGGATACCGCGTGGTCCATGATTTTCTTGTCGCCCACGGCTTCACCGACGCCCATATTGACGACGATCTTCTGCAGCCGCGGCACCTGCATCACCGACTTGTAGCTGAATTTCTTCATCAGGTCGCCGACGACGACCGTTCTGTAATGTTCTTGCAGACGCGCCATGAATTTATCTCTCCAGCTCGAAGCTCAAGCGTCGATCATCTCGCCATTCGATCGGTATATGCGAACCGAGCGGCCGTCTTCCATAATCTTGACGCCCACGCGATCGGCCTTCTTGGATACCGGGTTGTAGATCGCGACGTTGGAAATATGCAACGGCATTTCCTTCTCGACGATGCCACCCGTCGCACCCTTCATCGGGTTCGGGCGCTGATGTTTCTTCACTACGTTGATGCCTTCGACGAGCAGGTGCTCGGCGTCGAGGAGGCGCAACACCGCGCCGCGCTTTCCCTTGTCTTTACCGGTGATGACGATGATGTCATCGCCTTTCTTGATCTTGCGCATGGCGATCCTTCTCTATGCGACGCTGACTCGATGCAACTCGGAACGGCTCTTCCGGCAGCGCTCTAGAGCACTTCCGGCGCCAACGACACGATCTTCATGAAGCGCTCGGTGCGCAACTCGCGCGTGACCGGACCGAAAATACGCGTGCCGATGGGTTCGAGCTTATTGTTGAGTAGAACTGCGGCGTTGGTGTCGAACTTGAGGAGCGACCCATCCTGCCGGCGCACGCCCTTGCGGGTTCGCACGACCACGGCGTTGTAGATCTCGCCCTTCTTGACGCGTCCACGCGGTGCCGCATCCTTGACGCTGACTTTGATTACGTCACCGATCCCGGCATAGCGTCGCTTGGAGCCGCCCAACACTTTTATGCACATCACAGTACGCGCGCCGGTGTTGTCGGCCACGTCTAACATCGTCTGCATCTGAATCACGTTTTTCTTCTCCAACTTGCTCCGCCATCACGGAGGTCCACGATGGATCGCTCCATCTACACCAACCCGCTGGCGGCCAGTTTTGGACCCCGTCCGGGGAAAAGACACCGATCAATCGAAGCCGCTGCTACTCACTTCGATCGGCTGTCAGGCCAAGCACGAAAAGCCGCGCATTATAGAGCGCCGCGTACGCGCGGCGCAAGGAGCATTGCATTACGCTTCGCGAGCCTTCTCCAGCAGCTTCACCACGCGCCATGCTTTCGTCTTCGCCAGCGGCCGGCATTCCTCGATCGTCACGAGATCGCCGACGTGATAATCGTTGTTCTCATCGTGCGCGTGGAACTTGTTCGATTTCCCCACGTACTTCCCATACAGCGGATGCTTCTCGCGCCGCTCGATGAGCACGGTAACGGTCTTGTCCATCTTGTCGCTCACTACACGGCCGCTCAGCTGACGATGCGTCTTCGCGCCGGTGGTTGTCTGTTCGGGGACGCTCGTCTCGCTCATGCTTGCCTCGCTTTCTCGGCCATGATCGTACGCACACGCGCAATCGCACGTCGCGTCTTCGACAGCTCGCTGTTGTTGGTGAGCTGCTGGGTCGCGAGTTGCATGCGCAAACTGAAATGCGCTTTCAGCAGCGAGTTCAACTCGGTTTTCAATTCGGTCGGATTTTTCGTCCGCAATTCTTTGTTGTCCATGATCTCTTAACCCAACTGTCGAGCGACGAATGCTGTGGCGATCGGAAGCTTGGCAGCCGCAAGGCGAAATGCTTCACGCGCCAGCGTCTCGTTAACGCCGTCCATTTCGTACAGCACTTTACCCGGATGAATTTCGGCAACGAAATATTCCGGATTTCCCTTGCCGCCGCCCATGCGGACTTCCGCGGGCTTTTGCGAGACCGGCTTGTCCGGGAAGATCCGGATCCAGATGCGTCCGCCGCGTTTGATGTGACGCGTCATCGCGCGACGAGCCGCCTCGATCTGCCGCGCCGTGAGACGACCGCGACCGGTGGCTTTGAGCCCCCATTCGCCGAAGCTCACCTTGGCGCCGCGCGTCGCAACGCCCTTGTTGCGGCCCTTCTGATATTTGCGGTACTTGGTTCTAGCTGGTTGCAGCATGCTTGGCTCCTGCGCGTCTCGGCTTCTTCTCAGGTTCGGCGGCCGGCGGCGGCGCTATGGGCTGCTCACCCTTGCCCAGCACCTCACCCTTGAACACCCAGACTTTGATTCCGATCACGCCGTAGGTCGTCTTGGCTTCGGCGGTTCCGTAGTCGATGTCGGCGCGCAGCGTATGCAGTGGAACGCGACCTTCGCGATACCACTCGGTCCTGGCGATCTCGATACCGTTGAGTCGGCCTGCGCTCATGATCTTGATGCCCTGCGCACCCAGGCGCATTGCATTGGTCATGGCACGCTTCATCGCACGGCGGAACATGATGCGCTTTTCCAACTGCGCGGCGATGTTGTCGGCGATTAGTTGTGCGTCAAGCTCAGGCTTACGGACTTCTTCAATGTTCACATGCACGGGCACGCCCATCAGCTTTTGCAGCTCGCCGCGCAGTGATTCGATGTCCTCCCCCTTCTTGCCGATGACGACGCCGGGGCGTGCGCTGTGGATCGTCAGTCGTGCGTTCTTTGCCGGCCGCTCGATGATGACGCGGCTCACGGCAGCGTGGCCGAGGCGTTTCTTGAGAAACTCGCGGACCTTGATGTCTTCGTTGAGCATCGTCGGAAAGTTGCGGCTGTTGGCGTACCAGCGCGAGCTCCAATTCCGCAGTACGGAAAGACGGAAGCCGATCGGGTGGATCTTCTGACCCATGACTATTCTCCTTTTTCGCCCATTTTGTCGCCCACAGTCACGAAGATGTGGCAGGTGGGCTTCATGATCTTCGACGCACGGCCTTTGGCGCTGGCGCGAAACCGGCGCAGAAAGGTTGCCCGCTCGACAAAGATGCGAGTCACTTTGAGCTCATCGACATCGGCACCGTCGTTGTGCTCGGCATTCGCGATGGCCGATTCCAGCACTTTGCGAATAATGCCGGCGGCTTTTTGCGGGCT
>JBBRGM010000537.1:0-3411 GCA_038240725.1 Burkholderiales bacterium
AGCTGACTCGACGGCGGGAAGGCCCGTCGGACTGCTGATAAAATACGACGAATACGCTGCACACACGCTTGTAAAGGTCGGTAACGGTCGAGCGTCATGCGCACCGCTTGCGAGCCGCTCGGTTTAGCGCTGAAGCGAAACCACCGACGCGGTGGATCGAATGAGGTTACTGCATGGGCGACAGCCCCGACGAGATTGCCAAGGATATCCTGACGGTCGCAAACATCGAGGCGGTGCCGGCGCTGCTTCGCGTTCTTTGCGAATCCACCGGTATGCGCTTCGCGGCGGTAGCGCGTGTCACTCAGGGAACTTGGACGGCCTGTGCTGTACAGGACGACATCAACTTCGGATTGAAGCCGGGCGGGCAGCTCGACGTCGCGACGACGCTTTGCACCGAAGTGAGGCAAGCGCGTACCCCGGTCGTCATCGATCAGGCGAGTACCGATCCGCTGTACTGCACGCATCACACGCCGCGCATCTACGGCATCGAGAGTTACGTTTCTGTCCCCATCGTTTTGCCGGGCGGCGACTACTTCGGCAATCTGTGTGCGATCGATCCGCTGCCGGCGAAAGTCTCCGAGCCGCGTATCGTGTCGATGTTCATGCTGTTCGCACAGCTCATCGCCTTGCACCTGGAAAATGAACGCAAACGGCAAAGAGCGGATGCCGCGCTGCTGGACGAGCGCGCTGCCGGCGAGTTGCGCGAGCAGTTCATGGCGATTCTTGGACACGACCTGCGCAATCCACTGGCCGCAGTGGCGGCATGCGGACAAGTGCTGCAGAAAAAATCGACCGATCCTGCGCTGAAAACCGTTGCCTCGCGGCTGATGACCAACGTGCAGCGTATGTCGACACTCATCGATGACGTGCTCGATTTTGCGCGTGCCCGTCTAGGCGGAGGTATCGGCGTTACCCTGGCGGCGGTGGACGACATCGAACGCGCGCTGTCCGCCGTCGTCACGGAGTTCCGCGATTCGCACCCAGAACGCGTGATCGCCACCCAAATCGACGAAAACCGCAGAATTATTTGCGACCGTGGACGCGTTCAGCAACTGGCTTCGAATCTTCTCGCCAACGCGTTGACGCACGGCTCGCCGCAGGGTACCGTGAGTTTCACGGTCACTTGCAAAGACGACGATCTCGTGCTGGAAGTCTGCAACGATGGCGATCCGATCCCGGCGGACAGCATCGATAAAATCTTCGCGCCGTTCTGGCGATCGTCGACCTTATCCACGCGCGAAGGGCTTGGCCTCGGCCTCCATATCTGCGCCCAGATCGTCAACGCACACCATGGACAACTCAGCGTCACCTCGACTGCTGAGGAAGGCACGAGATTCACCGCCCGGTTGCCGCTCGGCGCTGTTAGCGCAGAACGCAGACATGGAGCGGGCGTTGCCGACGAGCGTGAGCGGGCTTCGGCCCGCTAGCCTGCGGTGTGCGCCTGCAGTCAAATCAACCGCCATTGCGCCGCGCTGATCGATCCGCCGGCCCTGACGGATCGCGATTCTGCTTCGCAATCGTTGATACGGTTCGCTCGATGGTCAGTGGTCGTTTCGACCAGCCCGCGCAGCTCGAGTCGATACATCGGTAAGTTCATCCGGACACCTCAATCGCGCAAGCTTCGGATGGACACATAACCTCTGTACTATTGGCCCGGGCTGTGCCCGAAGATATTCTGCGTGATCGTTACGCCGGCGCAAGTCGGTGCGTGGCTGACTAAACGCTCGGCATCTACGCGAGCCCAGCGGCCACGTAACCTCCAGTTGACCCCGCATGGACCGAGGATCGAGTAACCATGGCGAAGGCAAAGGCACCAGTAGCACGTAAGCCGCGGCCCGTGGTCAGCGCTGCTACATTTAAAGGTGCCGGAAAGCCGCTTACGCAAGTTCAATTGCGCCAAACTGCCGCGCTGCTCGGGGTCGAGTTGCCTGCATTGTGGGCGGTGATGACGGTGGAAACCAAGGGCTGTGGGTTTCTCGTGGATCGGCGTCCGCAAATTTTGTTCGAGCGTCACGTATTCCGAACGCGTACCGGCGGGAAGTTCGACCGCGCTCATCCGGATCTCAGTAACCGGGTTGCCGGTGGATACGGCGCGACGGGGGCGAATCAATACGATCGGCTCGTGCGTGCAATAGCCCTGAATCGCGCTGCTGCTCTGGAAAGTACGTCGTGGGGTCTGGGCCAGGTGATGGGCTTCAACGCGGTTTCCACTGGATTTGCCGACGTTGAAGCGATGGTCAGTGCGATGAGCGATTCCGAAGATGCGCAGTTCGGCGCGATGATCGCGTTCATCAATGAAACGGATATAGCGGGCTATCTCAAGCAGGGCGATTGGCGCAGTTTTGCGGCCGCTTACAACGGACCTGCGTTCAAGAAGAATCAATACGACACCAAACTGTCGCAGGCATCGGCGCGTTTCAAAGTAGGCCCGCTGCCGAGCGTGGACATCCGAGCCGCGCAGCTTTATCTGACCTATCTCGGCTACGCGACGGGGGGCGTCGACGGCTGGTTCGGCAAGCAGACGCAGAATGCACTGATCAAATTTCAAAAAGGCAAACAAGCACAGCAGACCGGCGAGCTCGACGAGCAGACCCTCGCAGCCTTACGCCAAGCTGCGAGCATCGCTTGACCGACGCAAGCGTTTGCGCGGTCTAATTCTTACGAATCCTTATCGAGCGCACTCTTGAGATCCTTCAAGTGTGCACGGGTGCGCGCATCGCGTACCTTCGTGAGCGCCAGGTCGACTCGGTTCGCCAAGTCTTCGATTCCCGCGCGAAGCGCTGCGGTGAACTCCGTGTGTCGATCATCGTCGTTGTCCGAGGCGCCAGACGCAAGACTCGATGTCAGCAGTGCGACGTATCGGCGCTGCAGGTCGCGTCGGTACAGATCCACAGCCGGCAACGCGGCATCGAGCTCGCTGAACAACCCTTCACTCAAGTCCTGCAACAACTCCAGCCCCTGGTACGAGCCCGCCGTACCGCTGAGCAGCGACGCTTCAGCCATGCGCTGAAAAACGTCGGCATCGACCAGCAATTTCAGCAAGTGCTCATTGGTTTCCTGCAGTAAGTCGGCGCCGCCGTACGGCGCGATACGCCACAACACCTCGGGATCGAGCAACGCAGCGGGCCGGATGAAACCACGCTGAATCAGAAAAGCAACTGCCTTGCGCTGACGCTCGGCCGCAACGGGCTGGAACGGTGCGCCGCCGCGACCGGCCTGGTAACGTGTTTCTTCGACGCCGCCGACCAGCTTTGCAACCGAGGCAAGCTTCGAGCGCCGCTTCAACAGAAGCGCTTGATAGACCTCGGTCAATTGTCGGTATGAGCGGCCGTGATCGGTCGTTCCGGGCAGCAGCATCGGCATCACGCGATCGATATTGCGCAAACCCATATCCGTTGCTTCGATCGGATC
>JBBRGM010000538.1:0-3408 GCA_038240725.1 Burkholderiales bacterium
GGCGTCGAGACGGGCCGGTGCTGAGCGATGCGCATGATTTGGTGAGATCTCAATACTTAACCAGCGCGACATTTGAAGGCCCGTTTTGACGCCGACGCGTGCGTGGGGGATCTTGAGATAGGTTCTAGATATCGCGTCGCGTTGGCGCTGTCGTCGAGGCCGGTTACACTCGTTCATGTTTTCGCATAACGAGCAGACTCAATGGCACCTGATCCTTTCGACTTCGATACGGTGATCGACCGCCGCGGTACCGCGGCGCTGAAGTGGGATCGCTACGCCGGCCGCGATGTGCTGCCGATGTGGGTTGCGGATATGGACTTTCGTTCGTCGCCCGCCATCGTCGATGCGCTTGCACGGCGCACCGCGCACGGCGTGTTCGGCTATACCGATCCGCCGCTCGAGCTGAACGTCGCAATCGCCGATCATCTGCGCAGCCAGTACGGCTGGGAGATCGAGCACGACTGGCTGATGTGGCTGCCGGGGCTGGTCACCGCCATCAACTTGGTGTGCCGCGCGATCGGCGAGCCCGGCGACGATGTCATCACCGGCGTCCCGGTGTATCACCCGTTTATGACGGGCCCGGTGAATCAGCAGCGGACGGTAACGCGTGTGCCAATGACCTTGCAGGGCAACCGCTGGGTGTGGGACTTCGATCGGCTGGAAGCGTCGATCACGCCGCGCACGCGACTGCTGATGGTGTGCAATCCGCACAACCCGATCGGTCGCGTATTCGAACGCGCTGAGCTCGCCGAGCTCGCGCGCATTGCGGACAAACACGATCTCGTCGTCGCGTCGGACGAAATCCATTGCGGTCTCGTGCTGGATGCGGACAAGCGCCACATTCCTCTGGCGACGCTCGGCCCTGAAATCGCTCGCCGCACGATTACCTTGATGGCCGCCAGCAAAACCTACAATCTGCCCGGTCTTGGCTGCGCGTTCACGGTCGTCCCCAATGCGAAGCTGCGCGCGAAACTGTCGCAAGCTGCCCCAGGCATCGTGCCGCGGGTCAATACGATGGGTTATGTCGCAACCTTGGCCGCGTATCGCGATAGCGAGGCGTGGCACGCAGGATTGATTGCGTATCTTCGCGGCAATCGCGACCTGGTCATGCGGCGCGTGCGCGAGATACCGGGGCTTTCGATCACGCCGATCGAAGCCACTTATCTGGCTTGGCTCGGCATTGAGAAGTTCTCGATCGACAAACCTATTCCGTTCTTCGAAACGGCCGGGGTCGGGTTATACGACGGCAGCGTGTTCGGCACCGACGGCTATGTGCGGCTCAACTTCGGCTGTCCCCGGTCTTTGTTGATCGAGGGGCTCGATCGCATCGCAGCGGCCCTTACGAAGTCACGCTAACCCGCGCTTCAGCGCAGTCCGGCGCGTGCAGAGTCCCGCTCTCATAGCCTGGGCGCAGCCGACAGACTTGAGATAACATCGGCGGACCACATGCGAGCGCCTTCGCACTATCAATTATTACCTGACGGACCGCGATGGAACGATTCACGATCTCCCTGAGTGAAAGCCTGGCTCGCCAGTTCGACGAGCTGATCCACCGCAAGGGTTACGAAAACCGCTCGGAGGCGGTGCGCGACCTGGTGCGCGCGGAGCTCGAAAAATTCCGTTTGCAAAAGGACGAAGCCCCCTACTGCATCGCCGCGTTGAGCTACGTTTACAACCATCACGCGCGCGACCTTGCCGAGCGGCTCACCAATCTGCAACACGATCATCATCATCTGGTCTTGTCCGCCATGCACGTTCATCTCGACCACGATAATTGTATGGAGACGCTCATCCTTCGTGGCGCGACGCATGAGGTGAGCGCGTTCGCCAATCATTTAATCGCCGAATCCGAAGTGCGACACGGCAAGCTTAATCTGGTGCCGGTCGATATCAGCGACGATCACGGCAAGAGTCACGATCACGATCATCATCACAGCCACGACCACATCCACAGCCGTCCTCGCACCTGACTGCCGTTAGATGCGGGCAGGTCGCGCTGCCGTTCCAGACCGCGCCTCCCGCATAACCGATTCAAGTAACCGACAACCACGATGAGTCAGCCACTGCTATTTACACCGTTCCAACTGCGGTCATTAACCTTGCGCAATCGCCTGGTAATCGCGCCGATGTGCCAGTACTCCGCTACCGGCGGCATGGCCGACGAATGGCATCTCGTTCATCTCGGCAAGCTGGCTCAAGGCGGTGCGGGTCTGGTGTTCACAGAAGCGACGGCGATCGAGGAGACCGGCCGCATTACGTGGGGCGACCTTGGACTCTGGAGCGATGCGCACATCGAGCCGTTGCGTCCGATCACCCGCTTCATCAAGGCTCAGGGCGCGGTGCCGGCAATTCAATTGGCGCACGCCGGGCGCAAGGCCAGCATGCAGCGGCCGTGGCATGGCAACGGTCCGCTGGACGATACCGATCGCGCACGCGGCGAAGATGTCTGGCCGATCGTCGCGCCGAGCGCACTGCCGATCGATGACGGTTGGCTGATACCGCACGAGCTCTCCATCGATGAGATCGAGCGGCTGAAGGACAGCTGGCGCGCGGCCGTTCCGCGTGCGCTGGAGGCCGGTTTCCAAGTTGCCGAAGTTCACGGCGCGCACGGTTACTTGATCCATTCGTTTCTGTCGCCGCTGACTAACAAACGCACGGATATGTACGGCGGCTCTGCTGCCAACCGAATGCGGTTTGCGCTGGAGATCGCAGACATCGTCAGAGCGGCGTGGCCGGAACATCTGCCGGTGTTCTTCCGAGTGTCCGCAGCCGATGGTGTCGATGGCGGCTGGACATTGGACGATACGGTCGAATTGGCGAAAGCGCTGAAGGCGCGCGGCATCGACGTCGTCGATTGCTCGTCCGGCGGCATCGCAGGTAGCGCGACCGCCGCTCGGATCAAGCGCACACTCGGGTTTCAAGTGCCGTTCGCGGAGCGGATTCGTCGCGATGCCGAAATCAAAACAATGGCGGTCGGTCTCATTCTCGAAGCCGATCAGGCAGAGCAGATTCTGCGGCAAGGTCACGCGGACCTGATTGCGATCGGACGCCAGGCGCTGTTCAATCCGAACTGGCCGGTGCACGCACATTTGCAGCTGGGCGGCGATGAAGAGTTTGCGTCGTGGCCGGTCCAATACGGGTGGTGGCTGGACAAGCGGCAAAAATCGATGGCGCCGGCAGCGCAGAAACGCCTCGCCTGATCACCCCTCTTACAGCGCGGCGACAACTGGCCGCCACCGGGAGACGATGTATGGAGACGATGCGAAAAGCCGTGATCCTACTCGGCGCACTAAGCGCTTTTGCTTCCGCGTGGGCCGCGACGCCTGAACAAATTCTCGAAGGCTACGCGGTGCAGGCGCGCAACGACGATGCCGGTTTTACCGGCTTTTCCGCCGAGCGTGGCGAGGC
>JBBRGM010000539.1:0-3407 GCA_038240725.1 Burkholderiales bacterium
GGGGTCGATTGGATATATGCCTCCGGGCGAAGCTGAGGCAAACTACTATCGGCAACTCACCGAAGGCGCTACTTCTGTGGCGTCAACTTAAACTAACAAGCCTCCATGAAACCCGGGGCGATTCATATTCCGCCGGAGAAATGACGGGTTAAGGGCGGCCGTCGGCAATGACCTCAAGTGTCTTATGCTGCACTCAGGGTAGTGTATAGGTAGTGTACGGTGCAGCCTATTTTCTAATATGCCCAGCTCTAGCCTGCCCAGGCGCGTTTGTGGATGCCTCCCTCTCCGCCAGTTCAAATTGAGGGCCGTATAGCATGCGTACCTCAGCCGTTAGAAGTCAGAAATCTCGCAGAAGTCAGAATCCCGGTAGCAGCCAGAAGTCTGTAGTGAAGCAACCTGTCTGACTGGATCGGTTTTCCATGGCGCAGCTTCGATTCAAATAGCATTGGTTTTACCCCATCGTGGTATTGCGTCCGTGTGTATTGCGTCCGTGCGCTTCGCCGCGTCGCAATCGAAGATGCGACGTCGGTAACCTAACTCGCCATCACCGCAAGCAGTGGCGGCGCTATAGTTACGCTTGCCCAAAAGCTAACTCACTTTCCCCTCGTCCCAGCTCACGATGTGTGCTGACGCGGTACGCCGTTCGACCGTACGCTTTGGCGCACATTGACCGGGCGGGAAAGCTTGCATGAAAGGCAATCCGGATGAGCCAACTGATCCTGCTGGAAACCGCCATTTTCTCGCTCGGGATGATTGTCCTCGCCTGGGTATCGCACAGACGTTTCACCCAGAAGATGGCCGACACAGCGGCGGCGCTGCTTCCCACGATAGGCCTGCTAGGGAGCGCGCTTGGGATTGCGCTGGCGGCATTCGATCACGCCCAGCTTCACCCAGCTCTTTTGCAGCCGCGGTGGGATCTAGGCGTCGCGCTTCTCGCTTCGGTTCTCGGATTGACGTTCGCGCTGTCCATCAGAGCAAGGTACGCAATCTGGGGCATTCCCGCGGCCCTTGCCATCGACGCGGGTCCGACCAACCGCGATCTATTTGTCGCAATGGAGCGGCAATTCTCGATGCTGGCGCAACACGCCGACGCGCTCGCGCATCTTCTGCGAGATCTCCTGGGCGACAGCCACGCTTCGTTGTCCACCAAGCTCGACTGTATGCGGAGCGAACATGCGCAGCGACTGGACATACTGCGGGAATCGCTCGCCTCAGCCGCCTCGCAGCGAACCGACATCGCATCGCAAACGACGGCGCAGCTGGACGATTTGCAAACGGCACTCGGTGAGCTTACCCGTGATGAGACGCAAAACACCGAGCAAGTGCTCGCGCAATCCGAGCGCTTGCGAAGCAGTTTCGATGCTTTCGCTGAGCAGCAAGCCAGCGAAAATCACGCGGCAATGAATCGCGCATTGAAGGTCGTAATCGACGATTTCAACGTCAGCATCAACGCCGGCTTCCGGGAAAATCTAGCGCGGCTCGAGGCAGCAGTCGCCACCACTATCACGCTGCAAGACAAGCATCGTGCGTACGTGACCGAGCTCATGCATCACGAACGGCGCTCCGCGGACCACATGAGCCGCACGACCGAGGCATTCCACAGGCTGGTCGAGCACAGCACGGGCGTTGCGGAATTCTCGGAACACATACAACACGCGCTCGAGCGCCTCGGCCCGCGGCAGGATGCAACGACCTCTGCACTCAGCGAGCTGGCCGAACTGATCTCGACCTTCAAGCTTGCCAATGACGCCGCGTCGCAGCGTCTCACACAGCTTGTGAGTGAAGTCGATCAGTCGATGCAGCGCACCGGCGATCAGATTCGCCGGCAGGCGACCGAGCACAACACAAAAGTCCAGCAGCAGGTGGCCGCTTTCAGCAGAGAGCTGAGCGAGGCGCTCAACAAGATTTCGGGGTCGCAAACCCAGCAGATAGCTACGCTGTCTTCCAAGATCGCTGCGGATCTAGGGGCGCTGGCTCAACAGTCGAAGAAGCTGCTGGAGTTGTCGAAAACCACGCGCGCCTGAATCGGAGCTCAACCGCTTCCTTCCAGCTATCGGATGCGTTCATAGAGTCGTCTTGAATTTGCCGCCCTTGGGCGGGGGCGATGGGCTTCTTTCCCGTCGGTTCGTTAGAATGTTCAAGCCCGTTTGACTGGAGTAATGACGCCACCTTGCCCGGTGCGATCCGGCGATCGCCGTGGAAAGCTCGTCGTCCGATTCGATGCAAGATGGCGGCTGCCATCCCGGATACGCACTTCCATGTGTCCCCGTGCGAACGACTACCATGAGGTTCTTCTTTGCTTCATTCCATTTGGCGAGCGCTTTGCGGCATTTGGGGCAACACAATCGAGATATATAGATCGTCACCGAGCCTCTGATTCCCACAATCACGTAGAGATAATCGAGCATCTTCATCTCGGCGTGGAGGCTATCAGACCAGTCGCTCCCTACCTGCTTTATGTTGTTCACCGAACCTTGCAAAGTCGGCGATGCACCGATGTATGTGCTGAGTTTGCTCGCGCTCGTTGGCAGAAGCGGCTCTTCCTTCGCGAGATTCAGGTGTCGATTCACGAACAAGGTATCTTCGGCGTAGCCAATCGGGCCGATCACGTCTTTGTTCGTCGTGGCGTATATGACACCGCCGACTTCTGCGATAGCGACACACACGTTACTGTCAGTCTCCAGAAAGCGCGCTATCGTCTCCATCCGACGGAACGCGACATCGACGAGCCGCCGTTCGTTCAACTCCGCGCTCCTGAGCCGTTCTTTATCCTTACCGGCCTGCTCCGCGAGCCGGACCTTCGCATAGGCTTTGGAGTCCCGCACGATTTGCTGAAATCTGGCAATGGCCTTGATGCCGCGTCTTTTTAGCTCCTTATCGAGATCGGTCGTACCGAACGATATTTTTGCGAGCTCCGGCCAAGTCGGTTTCTCGTCGCTGGTTCTCCCCTGGGCGTGCCGTGCCTCGATAAATCTCTCGCAGATGTCCTCATCGGCATCCACCGGCGCATCCATTCTTTGGATAACGCCGGCGCGCGAACGGTTGGCCACCGGCGGTAGAGGAAACGAAGGCGAGCACGAAACACCGGTTGACGCGGAGCCGGACTGCCGATCTTGCGACCGCCGAGGGTCAACTGCGGTCTGGGCGACTCCGGATAGTGCCCTGCCGATCGAGGCTTCGAGCTGCGAATAGCCGCGTTGGTTGACGCCGACTTGCGAAAAGCCCATCTGCTTGTACCAGTGGGTTAGCCGCCCACTGCCGTTGTCCTGAGCCGCCAAGGTCACCTTCGACTTACCCAGCTTCAAGCCGGTTTGCATGGCCGATGCCATAAGCATTTTGCCGATGCCTCGCTCGCGATGCGCCGGATCGACAGCGAGGTTGGTAATTTCGATGGCCGCCCTGTCCCT
>JBBRGM010000540.1:0-3395 GCA_038240725.1 Burkholderiales bacterium
AGAAGCATTCGGTCACTGGCCCAATCTCAAGCTGGTGCTGATCGCGTTCTTCGGTCTGGCCATGGGGCAAGCGGTGATCTGGTACACCGGCCAGTTCTACTCGTTGTTTTTTCTCACGCAGGTTTTGAAGACCGATGGCGCTACGGCGAACTTTCTGATTATCGTCGCGACGCTGTTGTCCGCGCCGTTCTCCTACATCTTCGGGACACTTTCCGACCGCGTCGGACGCAAGCCGATTTTCATGGCGGGGCTGCTGCTCGGCGTGGTCAGTTTTTTCCCGCTGTACAAGACGCTCACGCATTACGTGAATCCAGCACTCGAGCAAGCTCAGCGGAACGCGCCGATCAGCGTAATCGCGAATCCAGCGGAGTGCGCATTTCAATTTAATCCGATCGGCAACGCCACGTTTCGCAGCTCGTGCGACGTGGCGAAAAGTAGTTTATCTAAGGCCGGTTTGAACTATCAAAATGTGCCCACGGCGCCCGGAACCATCGCCGAGATCAAGATCGGCTCGGAGATCATCCCCGCATACGATGCGAACGACCCGGACGCGAAGACCAAGGCGGCGGCATTCGATAAGTCGCTGCGAGACGCGCTCCAGCGAGCCGGCTATGCGCCAAAGGCCGATCCGGCCGCTGTGAATCGGCCGATGGCGGTGGTCGTGCTGTTCTTGCTGATGTTGTGCGGGACGATGACATACGGTCCGCTGGCGGCGATGCTGGTGGAGATGTTTCCGACGCGCATTCGCTACACCTCGCTGTCGTTGCCGTATCACGTCGGCGTCGGCTGGTTCGGCGGCTTTCTGCCGGCTGCCGCATTCGCGATCGTCGCCGCCAACGGCGATATCTATTCCGGGCTGTGGTACCCCGTGATCATTGCCAGCGTTGCGTTCGTCGTGTGCTTCCTGTTCATGAAGGAAACGCGCGGCGTCGACATTCACTCAGTCAGCGAGCTTAGCGAAGGGCTAGATAGCTTGGCGAAGCGCTAGATACCTTAGCGACGGGCTAGACACCTCAGCGAAGCGCTAGACATTTCAGCGCTTCGCTTAGATACCTCAGCGAAGCGCTGGATACCTTAGCGAAGCGCTGGATACCTTAGCGAAGCGCTAGACACCTTGGCCGAAGCGCTACGCACCGCGTCGCCGTCGCGGCGCACGCCGCACGGGACCTGCGCCGCATTGCTCGCATCGAGATCTGCGTCCAATGACGCCGTGATTCTTCGGTACGCCCAACTCGGCTTCCGCGCCGGGAGGTCGCGCACAATGCACTTCCACCTGCCCGGAGCCGAGGACGCGCGCACACTTCGGGTACAATTCGCCGGTTACGTAAATGCGTTTTCCGGCTCGCAGCCGGGGATTTCCAGTACGGGATTTCCAGCTACGATTTCCAGCTAAGCCGAAGAACAAACCCGCCGCGTCCTGAGCCGGCATATTGAACCTTCCAATTCGAGCCGCGCACCCCAATCTGATTGCCTATGTCAGTCGACATCAAAACGCCTGAAGAAATCGAGAAAATGCGCGTGGCCGGGCGCCTGGCGAGCGAGGTGCTCGACTACATCGCAGCGCACGTCAAACCGGGCATCACCACCGATGAGCTCGATGCGCTGTGCCATGCCTACATGCTGGAAGTGCAGCAGACGATCCCGGCGCCGTTGAACTACGCGCCGCCCGGCTACAAGCCGTATCCGAAATCGATCTGCACGTCGGTCAATCAGGTCGTCTGCCACGGCGTACCGGGCCCGAAGCGCCTGAAGGACGGCGATATCGTCAACATCGACATCACCGTGATCAAGGACGGCTATCACGGCGACACCAGCCGCATGTTCTGCGTCGGCCAGCCTTCGATTCAAGCTCGCCGCCTGTGCGACGTTACTTACGAATGCATGTGGCTCGGCATTCAAGCGGTGCGACCCGGCGCGTTTCTCGGCGACGTCGGACACATCATTCAAACCCATGCAGAGAAGCACGGGTTTAGCGTGGTGCGCGAGTTCTGCGGCCACGGCATCGGCCGGCGCTTCCACGAAGAGCCGCAGGTCCTGCACTACGGGCGGCCGCAGACCGGCCTCAAGCTGCAGGCGGGCATGACCTTCACGGTCGAGCCGATGATCAATGCCGGCAAGGCCGGAATCCGTCCACTTGCGGATGGCTGGACGATCGTCACCAAGGATCACAGCCTGTCCGCGCAATGGGAACATACCGTCCTGGTTACCGAATCCAGCTTCGAAGTGCTCACGCAGTCGACCGGTTCGCCTCAGCCCGCCCGCCTGGCCGCTTGACGCATGTCCACGGCTGCAACAGCCAGTCGATCCCTGGACGGCTTGGATACGACGACCACCGTCGCGACCCATAAGCGCGCGCTCGCAGAAGGCCGCGCAACACTGCGCGAATCGTTTTTTGCGCACCCCTCCCCGCGCCACCTGCTGAAACAGCATACGGCGCTCGTCGACCGCATCCTGAAATCCGTCTGGGCTGAATCGGCCGTGCCACTAAATACCGCGCTGGTCGCGGTCGGCGGCTATGGGCGCGGACAGTTGTTTCCCGCGTCAGACATCGATGTGTTGTTTTTGCTGCCCGATGAAATCGACGACGTCGCGCGCGACGAGGTGTCCGAGCTGGTCGGCAAGCTGTGGGACATCGGGCTCGATATCGGTCAAAGCGCGCGCTCGGTGGCGCAGTGTCTGGACGAGGCCGCGCACGATCTCACGGTGCAGACGACGCTGCTCGAAGCGCGTTTTTTGATCGGCAATCGCGCACTCGCGCGGCGCCAGGCGGTAGCGATTCGCGAAGCGCTCGATCCGAAAAGCTTCTTCGAAGGCAAGCTGCTCGAGCAGCAGCACCGGCATGGCCGCTTCGCCGACACGGCGTACAACCTCGAGCCCAACGTCAAGGAGACGCCGGGCGGTCTGCGCGATCTGAATAATATCCTGTGGGTGTCCGCGGCCAATGGGATGGGCACAAGCTGGAGCGAGCTCGCCGATCGGCAGATCATCAACACCGAGGAAGCGCGTCAGCTCACACGTCATGAGCGCACGTTGCAGGATTTGCGCATTCGGCTGCACTACCAGGCGAAGCGGCGCGAAGACCGGCTGTTGTTCGACTTGCAGGCGCCGCTGGCCGCGCAGGTCGGCCTGGTCGATACCGACGCCAAGCGCGCGAGCGAACAGCTCATGCAGCGCTACTACCGCACTGCGCGCGGCGTCACCCTGCTCAACGAAATCATTCTGCAGAATCTGCGCGTTCGCATCTTTCCATCGCCGAGTACGGCGCCGGTGAAACTGAACGAACGCTTCGAAGGACGCAATGAATTGCTCGAGGCGATCGACGATACGATCTATGCGAGCTAGCCGTGCGCCATCCTGGAAACATTCACCCTGCTGCAGGAGCATCGCGAGCTTCG
>JBBRGM010000541.1:0-3369 GCA_038240725.1 Burkholderiales bacterium
CCGCCTGCGAACCCGTTCCGCTGAGGTCAAACGTAAAAAAGTCATCAAAAGCCGTGCCGCCGGTGGTGAAGAAATTACTGATAAACGCGAACTGGACTCCCGGAGTGCTCGTCGGATACATATCCAGTGGCGTTGTGTTGAATATTGCCGCCTTAGCAGGTGCCGCTACGGCCAGACCCAAGCTCACGGCAAGTACTAATGCCTTCAGCCTCGTGCGCATCTTGTTCATCTCCTAAACGTGCTGCCTACCAGAAAAGCAACGCTACATTCGGTTTCGGTACAGCGTCGATCTATGCTCAATCAACATGGTCAATTGCGCCGTTGAATGCTGGAGGATGCACAGTAGGGCAGTCAAACCGTGTGTCATCACTGCAAATTGAAAAATCGGCCACGGCGGATGCTGTAAACAGAGCATCCGATCATGGAGTTATGAATTTTCACAAATGTGTTTTACAGAGGCGATCTGTTCAGCCGGCAGGCGTTATCGTGATATTAACTGCGCAAAAATGGCAATCAGAAGACGGGTCCTCCGGTCGGAGTAAAGCAACGAGAAAGCATTTTCAGGAATGATCCGCACCAGCAGCGTTCGTCAATTGCGCTCCATCGACACGAAGCGCCTGTCCGCAAACTCCGTTAGATTGAACAGCTATGCCGCCAACCCAAAGACTTGGTCCGCTGCTGCTCCTTCTGTGCAGCGCCATCCCGATGATGCATACGGCGGGGGCGAAGCCGGTCGAACTGCCCGACACCTTGGAGCAGCGGATGTTGTCGTGCGCCGCGTGTCACGGCAAGCAGGGCGAGGGCAGCGAAAAAAGCGAGGTGTATCCTCGATTGGCCGGCAAGCCGGCAGGGTACCTCTACAATCAACTCGTCAACTTTCGTGATCGCCGTCGCCAGTACGCGGTGATGAATTATTTGGTGGGCTACATGTCGGACGCCTACCTGCACGAAATCGCGGACTACTACGCGAAGCTGCATCCTCCCTATCCGCGGTCAACGGCCGAGGCCCCGAACGGTGTTCTAGCGCGAGGACAATTGCTGGTCACGCGCGGCGACCCGTCCCGAAATTTGCCGGCATGCACCGCTTGTCACGGCGAGGGGCTCACCGGAATGGCGCCTGCGATTCCCGGTCTGCTCGGCTTGTCTCCGCTCTATGTCGGACGGCAAATGGGCGCGTGGAGGGTCCGCCATCGGCGCGCGCACGAACCCGATTGCATGGCGCACATCGCATCTTTGCTGGACCCGGCGGACATATCTGCCATCGGCGCGTGGCTCGCCGCGCAGCCGCCTCCTTCGAATGCACCCCTGCCCAATGTCGATGCTGCGAAGCTGCCGATGGAATGCGGTAGCGTCACGTCGCATTAGCAAACGACACGGACATGAGACGAGCATTGACTGTTGCACTGGTAGCGGGAATCGCGGTGTTCGCGATCGCCTTTTTGCTGTCGCGCGATAAGCCCAGTGCGCCGGCGGAGCCGCGAACCGAAGATCGCTCGCAAAGGATTGTGCGTGGCGAATATCTCTTGCGCGCCGGCGACTGTATCGCTTGCCATACGCTCAGCGGCGGTGACCCATACGCAGGCGGCGTCGCGATGCAGACGCCGTTCGGCACGCTGTATGCACCCAACATCACGCCCGACGCGGAAACCGGCATCGGCAAATGGACCGCAGAAGATTTCTGGAAAGCGTTGCACGAAGGCCGTTTGAAAGATGGCACCTTGCTGTACCCCGCCTTCCCGTATACCAACTACACGAAAGTCGCGCGCGCCGATGCGGACGATATGTTCGCGTACATGCAAACGATCAAACCGGTGCACAAGCCGAACAGGCCGCACGAAATGGCGTTTCCCTACAACCAGCGCAAGCTGCTGGTCGGCTGGCGAGCGTTGTATTTTCGAATGGGGGAATTCGCCAGCGATCCGACTCAGACTGAGGAATGGAATCGCGGCGCGTATCTCGTCACTGGTCTCGGTCATTGCGATGCATGTCATAGCGCACGCAACGTGCTCGGCGCGGTGGCTAAAGACAATGCGACCGCAGGCGGTTTGATCCCGATACAAAACTGGTATGCACCATCGCTCAACTCCGATCGCGAAACCGGGCTGGGCGATTGGGACATCGCCGAAGTTGTGGATCTACTGAAGACCGGCGTGTCCGCGCGCGGAGCGGTGTTCGGTCCAATGGCGACCGTCGTTCACGACAGCCTTCAGTATCTGACCGAAGCGGACATCCGCGCGATGGCGGTATATCTAAAATCGCAGACACAAGCCGGCGAGACAGCTGAACCCGCGCAGATCAGAGTCGACGAGAAGCAGACCGAAGCGTTAGTTAGGCAGGGTGCCAAGATCTACGAAAAGTTTTGCGCCGACTGTCACCAGCGCAACGGCACCGGCGTCGCGCGAATCTATCCGCCGCTGGTGAACAATGAGGCGATCGTCATGCCCTATCCGATCAACGCAATTCGCATCGTGGTCAACGGCGGTTTTCCGCCGAGCACGCAAGGCAATCCGCGTCCGTACGGCATGCCGCCGTTCGGCCAGGATCTGACCGATCAGGAAATTGCCGCGGTAGTCAGTTTTATCCGCCAGTCGTGGGGAAATCATGCGCCTGCGGTGTCCCCCGCCGAAGTAGCCAGCGCCCGCGGGATACCGGTGGATTGAACCGGCTCAGGCTTCCTTCACGGCGAGCCGCTCGCCAGCATCGGGGACCAGCAGTTCCGGTGGGTTGGTTGCGCGTGTAGCGAAAAATGTAATCACCGCCGACAGCAAAGCGCATGCGGCCAAAAAATACAGAGCTATCTCGAAGCTCTTCGTGCTGTCCTTGATCCAGCCGACGATGAACGGCCCGACATAGCCGCCGAGATTGCCGATCGAATTGATCAGCGCGATGCCCGCCGCCGCGGCAGCCCCGGTGAGAAACAGCGAGGGCATCGGCCAGAAGCACGCGCGCGACCCATAGATTCCGACCGTGGCGATGGACATTGCAGCCAGCGCCCAATACGAATCGTGCAGCCAGCCCACTCCGAGCAGACCGATTGCAGCAACGGTCGATGCCGCGATCAAATGCCAGCGTCGTTCATGATGCCGATCGGAGGAATGGCCCCACAGCACGAGACCGATTGCGCCGACCGTGTAGGGCACCGCTGTGACCAGGCCGGTTATCACGTTCGATAGACCGAATCCCTTGACGATCTGCGGCAGGAAGAACGTGATGCCATAGCTTCCCGTCACGCCGGTGAAATAAATCAGCGCGAGTGCGAGCACACGTTGGTCGACCAAAGCTTGCAAGAGGCTGAGCGTGCCGGAGCGTTCGACTTCAGTGCGCTCGGATTGCAACTCTGCCTCCAGCCATTCTCGCTGTTCGGTGCTG
>JBBRGM010000542.1:0-3364 GCA_038240725.1 Burkholderiales bacterium
GGCCGCACGATCCTGCTCTACGCTGAGCAAGGCCTGGGTGACACACTGCAGTTCATCCGCTATGCGCCTCTGCTGAAGCGGCAAGGCGGCACCATCGTAGTCGAATGTCAGGCGGAGCTGGTGCGGCTGTTGCAGCGATGCGATGGCATCGACCGTGTCGTGTCGCGCGGCGATCCGCTGCCGGCATTCGACGTACAAACAGCGCTGCTAAGTCTGCCGCGCATCCTCGGCACCACGCTTGAAAATGTGCCGACCGCAAGGTTTTACCTGAGCGCCGATCCCGAACGCGTCGCCGAACTGCGTGCAGAAATACACCAGCGCGCAGAGCTCAAACTCGGCCTGAAAGTCGGCATCGTCTGGCGAGGTAATCCGTCGCATCAGAATGATCGATTCCGATCGGTGTCGTTAGAGAAGCTGATGCCGCTAATGCAGGTGCCGGGCGTCACGTTCTTCAGCCTGCAAAAGGGCGCCGGTCGAGAGCAACTTGCCGCACTGGCCGATCGCCATGCAATCGTCGATCTGTCGGACCGCTTGAACGATTTCCACGATACGGCCGCCGCCGTCGCGAACCTGGATCTCGTCATCGGTTGCGATACTTCGCTCGTGCATCTGGCCGGTGCGTTGGGCGTGCCGACCTGGGTTGTGCTGCCGGCGAATCCGGATTGGCGCTGGCTGCTGTCCCGCTCGGACAGCCGCTGGTACCCAACGATGAAACTGTTTCGCCAGAGCTGGCTCGGTGTGTGGGACGACATCGTGGAGCGTGTCGAACAATCGCTCACAGAGCTCGCAGCATGCGGGTAATTACCAAGCGCACAATGCAACTGCCCTGTGGATTTTTGTGGGTGCGCGTGCGCCGAACTGGGCCAATCCAATCCCCACTTGAGCAAGCCCTCGGTGGCGTCGGTGCGGCCGACCGAATCGACGCAGGCGGCCGCCAGCAGCTCCACGTGGTGATCCCGCATGAGTAACCTGTTGGGACGCGCTCTGAGCGCGGCGTGCGCGCCCATCGGCGCAATCTACGCGGGCATTTTCTGCCAGCGGCGCGTGAGCAAGGTTCTGCCGAATTTGCGGCAGCCCAACCAGGCAAGCGAAGCGCGCCTTCGCGACACGTTCGAGCACGCCCCGATCGGCATGGCTCATGTTGCGCCCGATGGGCGCTTCCTGAGGGTGAACCAGAAGCTGAGCGATGTCCTCGGCTACTCGCGCGAAGAGCTGCAGTCGATGACCTTCAAAGACATCACACATCCACAGGATCTCGCCACCGATCTGGATCTTGCCCGGCGCGCAGAGTCCGGAGCGATCAACAGCTACTCCGGCGAAAAGCGCTACATCTGCAAAGACGGCAGTGTGCTGTGGGGCAACCGCACCGGCGCACTGATGCGCGATGGCGATGGCAACCCCGACTACTACATCGCAGTCATCGAAGACATTCAACAGCGCAAGGACGTCGAGGCCGCACTGCGCGCAAACGAAGAGTGGCTGCGGCTCGCGCTATCGGCCAGCAACCAGGGACTGTTCGACGTCGACCTGCGCACCTGGAAGCTGGCCTTGAGTCCCGAGTATCTGCGCATGCTGGGTTACGAGGCGGACCCAGCCGTGCCTTCGTACGCGGACATCCACGCAATCAGACATCCCGACGATCAAGAGCGCGTCGGTCGCATATACGAGGAGTACGCAAGGGGCGAGCGCACCTCGCACCGAGTAGAGCTGCGCCTGCGCACCAGGACTGGAGAGTGGATCTGGGTGGCCTCAACCGGCCAGGTGGTGGAGTGGGACGAGACCGGGAAGCCGGTGCGTGTGGTCGGCACCAACTCGGACATCAACGAGCGCAAGCAGGCTGAACAGGCGCTCGCGGCTGAGCGCACCCTGTTGGCGACGGTGGTCGACGCGCTGCCGGACACGGTGTTCATCAAAGGCATCGCGGGTCGTTACACGATGGGCAACGCCGCTGCGATCAAAGCCGTGGGCCTTTCGCGGCAAGATGAGCTCGCCGGCAAAACGGTGTTCGATTTGTTTCCGCGCGACCTTGCGGAGATCTACCACGCGGATGATCTGTGCGCGCTGCGCGGCGAGTCGATTCTCAACCGCGAACGTCCCGGTCTGGACGCCGAGGGTAACGCACGCTCGTATCTGACCATCAAAGTGCCGCTGCGCAACTCAGCGGGGGAGATCGTCGGCATAGTCGGCATGAACCGCGACATCACCGATCGCAAGAAGGCCGATGCGCTGTTGCGACGAACGCAGAAAATGGAAGCGCTCGGCACGCTCGCCGGCGGCATCGCGCATGACTTCAACAACATTCTGCTGGCGATCAACGGCAACGCCCGGCTCGCCATTTCCGATCTGCCGCCCGATCATCCGGCGCAGGAAAGTTTGCGCGAGATCGCCAAAGGCGGCGCGCGCGCCGCCGATCTGGTGCGCAGGATTCTCGCGTTCAGCCGTCCCGAAGAATCCCGTCGCGATACCATGCGGCTCGAGCCGGTGATCGAAGAGGCGCTGAAATTATTGCGCTCGACGTTGCCGGCGATGACTGAGATCAAATGCGCTTTCGCGCCGAACGTGCCCACAGTGAGCGCCGATGCCGGTCAGATTCATCAGATCGTGATGAACCTCGTCACCAATGCCGCGCACGCGATCGGAGATGCCGTGGGGCGGATCAAAATCCAACTGGATGCGATGACGGTGAGCGCAGATCTGCTGCACGTATCCGTCGATTTGCGAGAAGGCTTTTATGCGCGGCTGACGGTAAGCGATGACGGCCGCGGCATGGACCAGGCAACGCTCGAGCGCATCTTCGAACCGTTCTTCACCACCAAGCCGGCCGGCCAAGGCACCGGCCTGGGATTGTCGGTCGTGCACGGCATCATGCGCGGCCACGATGGCGCAGTGACGGTGTATAGCCAGCCGGGAAAAGGCACCACGTTCCATCTCTACTTCCCCGCCGCCGCAAACGAAGCTCGCGTTGCGCCTCGCGAGACGCGCGCAATGCTGCCTGCGCGCGGCGAACACGTGCTCTACGTGGACGACGAGCACGCGCTTGTGCAGCTCGCCACACGCGCGCTCGAACGGCTGGGCTATCGTGTCAGCGGCTATAGCGAGCCGGCAGCCGCACTACGCGACTTCCAGGCAGATCCAGATGCGCTCGACGTGGTGGTCACCGATCTATCGATGCCGGGAATGTCAGGGTTCGAGCTCGCTCGCGCCATACTGGCCATCCGTCCGGACATCCCACTGCTGATGACGTCCGGGTATGTGAATCCGCGCGATGAAGATACTGCACGCAGCATCGGCGTGCGCGCGATGATTCTGAAGCCCAACACGGTCGAGGATCTGGCGCGGATACTCGATGGGATGTTTCGGGGGC
>JBBRGM010000543.1:0-3363 GCA_038240725.1 Burkholderiales bacterium
AGCGCGCTCGGTCAGGCATCGTCGCAGACGGTCACCGGCGTTCTCGATAGCATCACAGCGCGCATCGACACCATCCGGTCAGAAGGCTACGCCGCGACCGTGGCAGACGACTTGATGGCAGGCAAGCGGCTGATGGTGGCAGCGGAAGGCGACATTCAGGACCTGTCTTCAGGCGAGACCACGCCGCGCCATAGTTTCTGGCTGAAAGCGTTCGGTGCGCACGCGGATCAGGACTTGAAAGACACTTTCGCAGGCTATACGGCCAATACTGCCGGCATCGCAGCAGGCGCCGACATTCTGCTCGACAACGACTGGCTGGTCGGTGCGGCATTCACCTACGCGTCGACGGACGTTGCGATGAGCGACTATCGCTCCGGCGATGGCAACGACATCGACAGCTACCAGCTCACACTTTACGCCGGTCACGATTTCGGCAAATGGTATCTCGACGCCATGGCTGCCTTCGCAAAGCAAAACTTCGATACGACCCGCAATACCTCGGTTACCGGTGTTGCGCATGGCGACTTCGACGGCGACCAATACGCCGCCCGCATCATGCTCGGCTGGCCGCTGGCCATCGGCCATAACCTTACGCTGACGCCGATGGCCGGACTGGAATGGAATCATTTGGACCAGGATTCCTACACCGAGACCGGCGCCGGACCGTTATCCATGCACGTGCAGGACGTATCAGCCGATCGTCTGCGCAGTGCCGTGGGTGCTAAGCTCGGTACGGAAAAAGAATGGGGCGGCTATGCGTGGCGGCCAACGGTCACGCTGCTGTGGCGCTACGAGTTTCTCAACGACGGGATCGATTCTACTTCGACCTTCACCGGTGGCGGCGCAACGTTCACCACACCGGGCCAGACGCTGGAGCGCAATACCTTCAACGTCGGCGCGCAGGTTGCCGTCAGCAAGTCCAAGCGTTTTGCTCTGACCGTGCGCGCCGACGCGGATTTCGCCGACGGCTATACGGCGTACGCGGGTCAGCTGATGGGGCAGTGGCATTTCTAATTTGTAGATCCTCGGCGAATCGCGCCCACGGGTGCGATTCGCTCGACTGTTGGCTTCTCGCTTCACGCGTTATCGCGCGCTCTGCATAGCGCGCAGTTCGCTCGAACCGCGTACGTGCACGGCGCCCTGCGATCAAACGCTGCGCCGGATACGATACAACTCGTCGCCGGCGTGGCCCTGTAGCGCCCCCTCCTCATCCAAGCGGTAGAATCGAACGCCTCGAATCCGAATCCCGCTCCATGGCTCAGCTTCCCGATATCCAGTACGTGATCTCGCCGTCGTTCCCGGAACGCCACCTGTTCGAGGTGACGTGTACGGTGAGCGATCCCGATCCGGCGGGCCAGCAATTTAAGCTCCCCGCGTGGACGCCGGGCAGTTATCTAGTGCGCGACTACGCACGTCACGTCGTTACGATCCAGGCGAAGCGCGGTCGGATCGCCGTTCCGATCATCAAGCTCGATAAGCACACCTGGATCGCTGAGCCCGGGAGCGGCCCGCTCAGCGTGACGATGCAGGTGTATGCGTGGGATCTATCGGTACGCGGCGCGCATCTAGATCAGACGCACGCGTTCTTCAACGGTACCTGCGTTTTCCTGCGCGTGACCGGCAAGGACAATCGGCCGTGCATCGTCGAGATCCGAAAACCCAAGGGCATGCGCTATCGCGACTGGCGCGTCGCGACGTCGATGCAGCGGCGCGACGCGCCGGCGTACGGCTTCGGGATTTACCGTGCAGCCGATTACGACGAGTTGATCGATCATCCGGTCGAAATGGGCACGTTCGCGCTATATCGATTCACCGCGGCAAGCGCAACGCACGACGTAGCGATCACCGGACGCCATCGCGTAGACGGAAAACGTTTGACGAGCGATCTGACGCGGTTGTGCGAGGAGCAGATCGCATTGTTCGGCGCCCCCGCGCCATTTGCGCGCTATGTGTTTCTAGTGACCGCGCTCGGCGAAGGCTACGGCGGGCTCGAGCATCGCGCATCTACTGCGCTGCTGTGCTCGCGCGACGATCTGCCCGAGCCCGGCGTCGAACAGCAGACCGAGTCCTACCGCACGTTTCTCGGTCTGTGCAGCCATGAATATTTTCACGCCTGGAACGTCAAGCGCATCAAGCCCGCTGCGTTTACCCCATACGATCTCGAGCGCGAAAACTACACCAGCCTGCTGTGGGCATTCGAAGGATTGACCAGCTACTACGATGATCTCGAGCTCGTCCGAGCCGGACTGGTTTCGGAAACAGATTATTTCGATACGCTCGCTCGCAGCATTACTGCGTTGTTGCGCAATCCCGGCCGCACGCAACAGACGGTAAGTGAGGCGAGCTACGATGCGTGGATCAAATACTATCGGCAGGATGAAAACAGCCCGAACGCGCAGGTCAGCTATTACTTGAAAGGCAGTCTGATTGGTTTGTGCCTCGATCTCATGATTCGTGATCGCACCCACGGCCGGCGATCGATGGACGATGTCATGCGCGCACTGTGGCAGCGTTATGGCGAGACCGGGGTCGGCGTGCCGGAGGATGGCGTCGAACGAGTCGCCGAGGAAGTCGCCGGTGCGCGCATGCGAAATTTCTTCGACCGCGCGCTGCGCTCGACCGAAGAGTTGCCGCTGAAATCGAGCCTCGCGCTGGTCGGGATCACGATCGAGCTTCGCTCTGCAGAGTCGGCATCCGATCGGGGCGGCAAACGCAGCGGTGCAGTGACGAAAGCGCCGAAAATAACCTGCCTCGGCGCGCGGATGGCCGACGATCAGGCCGGGCTTCGACTCACGCACGTGCTGGACGGCGGTCCCGCGCAAGCCGCCGGATTATGGGCCGGCGATGTGATCGTCGCGCTCGACGCGATGAAGTTGAATTCGAAGAATCTCGATAAACGTTTACGTGCTTATTCGGCCGGAGATCAGTTGAAAGCACATGTCTTCCGCCGCGATGAACTGCTCGAAGTGCAGATTGTGCTCGCCGCCGCTCCGCACGACACTTGTGCGTTGACGGTGTCGAACGCAGACCGATCGGCGCGCAATCGCCGCCAGGCGTGGCTGAAGGGGTCGACTTAGACATGCCGAGCGCAAATCTTCCGGTCGCATATCAAGACGTCGCCGCCGCCGCAGAACGCATCGCCGGCCATGCGCACCGCACGCCGACACTCACCTCACAGCAGGTCGATCAGCGCGCCGGCGCACGGGTGTTTTTCAAGTGCGAGAATTTTCAACGTATCGGCGCGTTCAAGTTTCGCGGGGCGTACAACGCACTGGCCAAGCTCGACCCGGCGCACCGGAAAAACGGTGTGCTAGCATATTCATCCGGCAATCACGCGCAAGCTGTGGCGCTCGCAGGGCAGCT
>JBBRGM010000544.1:0-3362 GCA_038240725.1 Burkholderiales bacterium
TCGAGACGACGCGCTTTCGTGAATTCCCCCCAATCTTTCAAGGTGAGCCATTCCCTCGCAATCGCCTCGAACGTAGTGACCCTTTCCGTCTCCTGTTTGATGCGCAGAAGTTGCCGGCTGTGCGCTGGATTGATGCCCTGCTTGACTAGCGCCCGCGCCTTGAGGCGCTCGTCCCGCGCTTCGGCCAAGGTGAAGCGTCGGCCACCCCGCCGCGCCTGCGCCTGTTGCGGCGGCTCGGCTGTGGGAGCATTGGCGTAATCACCAATCGCGAAAACGCTTTCCTTCACAGACTCCCCGTGCCGTAGTTCGAAACGGTAGCGCCACGCCTTTACCCCGCTGGGCTTAATTTCCAGATACAGCCCCTTGCCGTCACGCAACCTGTAGGGCTTGTTCTTCGGCTTGGCATTACGGCATTGAATATCGGTCAGCATGCGCGCGTCTCAGAATCCATGTCATACCCGGTATTTTCTTATCGACCTGGATTGTATACCCGGTATCGTACCCGGTTTATACCCGGTTCACAATGGAGGAATCTGGATGTGTAGGGATGGGGAATCCGCATGTCCTAAGGTGAAGCGTGGTTTGGGTTTGTCCGCCGAAAACCGGAGAAATCCTGATGTTTGTTTAGACGTTGAAACGAAAATGCATCACGTCACCATCGAGAACGACGTATTCCTTGCCCTCGACTCGCATCTTGCCTGCTTCGCGCGCGCCAGCCTCGCCATTACCGCTGACGTAGTCGTCGTAGTGAATGACTTCTGCGCGAATGAATCCGCGCTCGAAGTCGGTGTGGATCGCGCCTGCCGCTTGCGGTGCTGTGTCGCCTTTGTGAATGGTCCAGGCGCGAACTTCCTTCACGCCAGCGGTAAAGTACGTCTGCAGGCCGAGCACGTCATAGCCGATACGGATCAGACGATCGAGGCCCGGTTCTTCGAGCCCCATGTCCGCGAGAAAAATCGTTTTGTCTTCATCGGAGAGGTCTGCGATCTGCGATTCCAGTGCGGCGCAGATCGTCACGACCGGAGCACCCTCCGTCGCTGCGTGTTCGCGCACTCGGTCGAGCAGTGGATTGTCCTTAAAACCGGTCTCGTTCACGTTCGCCACGTATAGCGTCGGCTTCATGGTCAACAAGAACAGCGGCTTCAGCAATTCGCGCTCTTCTGCGTACAAATCCACGGTTCGCGCGGGCTTTGCTTGATCCAGCACAGGGATTACTTTCTCGAGTACGGCGACCAGGCGCGCTGCATCTTTGTCGCCGCCTGCTTTGGCCACTTTCCCATAGCGCACGAGTTGCTTTTCGGCGGTGGCGAGATCGGCGAGCGCCAACTCGGTGTTGATCGTTTCGATGTCCGCGATGGGATCGACTTTGCCGGTCACATGGACGACGTTGTCATCGACAAAACAGCGCACGACATGCGCGATCGCGTCGGTCTCGCGAATATTCGCGAGGAACTGATTGCCGAGGCCCTCGCCTTTCGACGCGCCCGCAACCAGTCCCGCGATGTCGACGAACTCGACGATGGCGGGAATTACTTTTTGCGGTTTCGCGATGTCGCGCAACTTGTTCAGTCGCGGATCGGGGACTTCAACGATGCCGACGTTAGGCTCGATCGTGCAGAACGGATAATTCTCCGCAGCGATGCCGGCTTTGGTTAGCGCGTTGAACAGCGTGGACTTGCCCACATTGGGTAAGCCGACAATTCCGCATTTGAGGCTCATTCTGAAATCCGTTATGCGTGAGAGGTCGTGCGCGAAATATTTCGCGAATGCGCGGTGCGGTGCCGATCAGACATCGCGCTCTTTCGTATGCAATCGATGCATCGCTTTTTCCATCTCGCCGGAAAAAATCAGCGGCCACACGTCGAGACTGCGCTCGATCGCGTCGGAAATCGCTTTTGTTTCTTCGGCGCGGGGCGGATGCAGCACATAGTTGATCACTTCCGCGCGGTCGCCCGGATGGTCAATGCCGAGACGCAGCCGCCAGAAATCCGGACCAAGCTTGGCGACGATATCCTTGAGCCCATTGTGCCCCGCGGCGCCGCCGCCTTTTTTCAGACGGACATCACCCGCGGGCAAATCCAACTCATCGTGCACCACCAAAATATCGGGCGGCTCGATCTTGTAAAACGTCGCCAGCGCCTGCACTGCCTTGCCACTGAGATTCATGAACGTCTGCGGCTGCAATAGCCAGCAATCCTGTCCCTGCTTCGCGATACGGCCGACGTGGCCGAAGAACTTGGGCTGCGCCGACAGTACTACGCCTTGCGCATCGGCAAGGTTATCGACCCACCAGAAACCCGCGTTGTGGCGCGTCGCTTCGTATTCTCGGCCGGGATTGCCCAGCCCAACGACCAGCTTCATGCGTTTGTTCGAACCCGTCGCTCGAATGAAAAAGCCCGCTCGGTCGCCAGTGACCGAACGGGCTATCTTGAACCCGCTTGCCGCGGCTCGTCTAGAACCGAAGATGCTGCGTTATTTCGTGTCGCCTTCTTTTTTGTCGCCTTCTTTCTTATCGCCCGCACCTGCCGCGGCAATCGGCGCGGCAGCGGCCGCCGCTGCCACAGGCTCAGGCTCGGCCTCGACACGCGGCATGGTTATCGTCACCACCACAGCATCTTCACCACGGCGGCGAACCGCTTCGACGCCGGAGGGCAAATTGAGATCGGACATATGGATCGAATGCCCCAGTTGCAAGTTGGAAAGATCGACTTCGATAAAATTCGGCAAATCATCCGGCAGGCACGTGATGTCGATTTCCGCCATGACGTGGTTCGCTGTGCCGCCGCCGGTTTTTACACCGGGCGCAATTTCCGCATTCTGGAAATGCAGCGGCACCTTCATATGAATCTTGCGATCCTTGGCGACGCGCTGGAAATCGATATGCAGTACCTGCTGTTTCCACGGATGCATCTGCAGGTCGCGCAGCAGGACTTGCTGCTTGCCGCTTTCCATGTCGAGCGTCAGGATGGATGCGTGAAACGCTTCGCGTTTGAGCTGCTGGGCGAGCTCGTTATGGTCGAGCTCGATACTCTGCGGGTCTTTACCGGCGCCGTACAAAATGCCGGGAACGCGCCCCGCGTGACGCAGGCGGCGGCTCGCACCCCTTCCATGCATCGGGCGTTCGATTGCTTTGACTTCGATTGCCATTTTCATTTCTCCAAAGTTGACGCCACCCGCGACCAGATGACGTTCGTGCTACCGCTGCTGCGGTACTGCGACATCCACCGACGATCGCTATGTTGCCGATCGCCGGTTATTTCATTCCATAAACAGCGAGCTCACCGATTCTTCATTACTGATGCGAAGCATCGTTTCCCCCAGCAGCTCTGCGATCGAGAGCTGCCGAATTTTCTTCGACGCTC
>JBBRGM010000545.1:0-3360 GCA_038240725.1 Burkholderiales bacterium
GACTTGTAGCTGTCAGCGCTGACAAAAAAAGCCCGCTTCGGCGGGCTTTCATTTTGATGCGCGATCTGGGACTAGCAGAGCAGCGATCTCGAACGGCACGCCGTTCGCGTTCTGCTTCGCATTTGAAGAATGGTGGCCAAGGGCGGAATTGAACCACCGACACAAGGATTTTCAGTCCTCTGCTCTACCAACTGAGCTACTTGGCCACGATACTGCGGAACTACAGAAGCGCCTGAATTACAGCAGCGCCTGAATTACAGCAGCGCCTGAATTACAGAAGCGCCGGGATGAGGCTCGATCAGGCAGCGCGCATTATAGCGGGTGACCGGTTGTTGCGTAAGCGCACGAGTTTTGCCAGCGCGGTCTCCGGATCTGGTGCAGATCGTCCTCAGGCTCAACTAATCCCCATCTAGAAATGAGCCTTGCTCACACCTGTCTCGCTGCCCTAGACTCAATCAACTACTACAGCCTCGAATCAGGATGCCATCGTGACCCTGCACCGTCTCCTTATCTGCGCTGCTTTCGCCTGCGTCACTATTTTCATCGCTGGCGAAGCTGCAGCAACCGCACGCCTCGGCGGCGTGGTATCGCTGGTGTCCGGTCTGGGTAACTGTCACGACAACAAGATCGTCCCGGGCGACACGTTGCAGGATACGTTTACGCTGAGCGGCGCGACCGGCTGCGACGGCGGCTCCGTCGCGGCGGATCTGCATGCGGAAGCGGCTACCGGTTCGATTGGGTTGCGCGCGTCGGCTGCCGGCGGGACGGCGGCGCTGCGTAGTAGCCAAGCCGCCGCTGAGGTGCAGTTTTTCGATCAGTGGCTTATCGCTGTGCCCTTGGGAACAGCGCCGGGAACCATCAATATCCCGGTCACGCTTAAGCTGGAAGGAAGCATATCGCCGCTAGCGGAAACGAGATTCAACCGCTTCCTCGACTACAGCATGTCGATCCGCGATTTGTATTCCGCGCCGATTCCAGACGCGCCATTCCGGACAATCTTGTCAGCGAACGGCAGTGTCGTTTCCACAGGTAGCTTCTTGCAAACCTTCAATGGCAGCGTGAATTTTCGCTATTTCGGCCCGGGCTCGGCGCTACCGACGACCGCCGAAGTTGTCATGACGCTATTTCTGCCGGGCTTGGAGTTCGGGACGCTGGACTTCTTCAATACGGCATCGATCGCGTTGATCTTACCGCCAGGTTATTCGGCCACTACCTCGTCCGGTCTTCCGTTGGTTTTCGCGCCGATACCCGAGCCGGGCACCGGCGGGACGATCGCGCTTGGCATACTACTGCTGGCGCTGATCGGGCGACGTGCACGCCGGCTGCGAGAACCGCACCGGTGAACGTTGTCGTCAGCAGTAACCTTTAACGCCGTTTACCCAGCCGCTTCGCATTCGCTGTCGCACGTCGATGAATCGGCTTGAGTGCCTTGTGCGCAAGCTCAGCGGTCGATTCTGAAAGACGAGACGAGGCAGCGACGGACCGCGCGAAGTTGCCGGTCAGTAGATTCGTCTGTGTCTCCAGCGAATGCGCCGGCGTGCGGCTCATACCGATCGCGAACATGCCCGCCCACATCCGAGACATCTGCATCAGGGCTTGCATGGCGAACTGGAAATTCATCTTCGCCATCCCGCTCGCCATCGCCATCGTCGATTCTGCGACCGCTGCCGTCTTCTCGTTAACCATCAAACTCATCTCGCGCTGATCGCTGACACTGGGGTTGTGTCCTGCTGCAGCCATTAGCTGCACGCGGTGGCCGATCACCTGAGCAGACGCGAGCATCATTTCCGTGTTGCGCATCGCGAGCTCAGTCCAGATAAAAAATGGATTACCGAATGCGCTGGATTTCATGTGTTCTCCGTAGGTTTCATATGTTCCCGGTCGCGAGTTGAATGACTTATGAGTCGGACAACTGCCACGGGAAAAGGTTGGGACGCCGGCAGAAATCAATCCAGACACGCGATACGCCGACACAGAAATCAGGCTGTCGCCTACACAGTTTTTCCGGAGGGCCACATACACTGCGGCCTTTGGATCTGCAGTGTTTCCCGAGCGCAGGAGCCTCGCTATGGCTAGCCGTCCTTCTCGCGTCACATCCAAGCCGCCTCGCGCGACGCCCAAGCCGCCGCGTGCGCCCACGTCGGACCCGCTGAACAAACTGATGCGCAAAACGTTCGGAATAAAACGATTGCGACGCGGCCAGCTCGAAGTCATCGCGAACGTACTTTCCGGACGCGACACAGTGGCGATCATGCCGACGGGCGCCGGCAAATCGCTTTGCTACCAGTTGCCCGCGCTGCATATGCCGGGCACAACTGTGGTCGTTTCGCCGCTCATCTCGTTGATGAAAGACCAAGTGGACAAGCTCCTCGAGTCCGGTGTCTCGGCGGTGCAGCTCAACAGCACGTTAACGAGCGGGGACGAAACCTCCGCATTGCAGGCAATCGCCGATGGCAAAAGCGAGTTCGTCTTCACCACACCCGAGCGACTATCCGATCCGCAATTCATTGCCACGCTCCAACGCAATGCGGTAGACGTTTTCGTCATCGACGAAGCGCACTGCATCTCGCAATGGGGTCATGACTTCCGGCCCGCATTTCTCGATATAAGTGTCGCGATCGAAGCGCTGGGAAATCCGCCGGTCCTCGCGCTGACCGCAACCGCAACGCAAGTTGTAATCGAAGACATTGCCAAGCAACTCAACTTGCCGGACATGGAAGTGATCAACACCGGTATCTATCGCCGCAACTTGCGCTACGACGTCATGCACGTGACGAACGATGATGAAAAGCGCGCGAAATGTCTCGGCATTGCGCGCGACGTAACCGGCCCGATCATCATTTACGCGGCCACGGTGAAGGCCGTCGAAGAGCTGCACGACTTTCTCCGAGACGCGGGCGAAAGCGTCGGCCTCTACCATGGCCGCCTGCCGAGTAAGGAGCGCAAGTCGCAGCAGGACGCGTTCATGAGTGGGGCGTCGAAGATCATGGTTGCCACCAATGCGTTCGGTATGGGCATCGACAAAGCCGACATCCGTTCCATCATCCACTATCAAATTCCCGGCAGTCTCGAAGCGTATTACCAGGAGTCCGGTCGCGCAGGACGCGACGGCGAACCGGCGCGCTGCACGTTGCTGTACGACACGAAGGACAAGCGCGTTCAGCAGTTCTTCCTTGTGCGCCGTTGTCCGAGCATCTCCGAGCTTGACCAGCTTTACCGAGCGCTCGAAACACTGACGGTGAATGCAAACGAGACAACGCTTGAGGCTTTGCACGAGCAACCGCCGTCGCTGCCGCTCAATAGAATTCGTGTCGCGCTGAAGCAGATGAAAGACGGCGGACTTGTGAACATCAAAGCCGG
>JBBRGM010000546.1:0-3346 GCA_038240725.1 Burkholderiales bacterium
AATGGGTTCCAGCGAGCGACCCACATAATCGACTGCCAGAAACGCGTAATTCAGAAGCGAGCGCACCTCGAGATAGCGTTTTTCCTGCTGCGGGTCGACGGTAAACAGCTCGCGAATGCCGACACCTCTCGGATTTCTCGCACGCGGTTTCAAGCTGCATAAAATGAGCAGCGGCACCATCACCGTCCGCGACCAGTAGGAGACCTTGCTGATGTGGAACGGGAACCAGCGCGGCAGCAGCATCAGCTCTACCGGGATGAACGGCACGGCGCGCCAGGGCACCTGCCCGAACAGAGCCAGCGTGATGCGCGTGAAAACATTCGAGCGCGCAGCGCCGCCATGCGCCAGGATTGCGGCACATGCCGTTTGCATGTGCGGCGCGCGCGGGTCGTCGCCGGCCAGCTTCAATGCGTAATAAGCTTTCACCGATCCGCTGATGTCGAACGGTCCGCCGAAATACAGCGGCCAGCCGCCGGCCGCGGTTTGACGCTCGCGTAAATACACGGCCATCTTCGCTTCGAGCTCGGGGCGGGCCTCGCCCATGTAGTGCAGCAGCAGCACATACTCGGCGGTGATCGTGCAGTCGGCTTCGAGCTCGAAGCACCAATAACCTGCTGGATCCTGGCGGCGCAGCAGCGCCTGCGTGGCACGTTCCACCGCCTGCTTCAGCAGGTCCGGTATTGCGCCAGTCGCTGCGCGCGCGCGTTCGGCGATGTCCGCTACCATTGTCATCATCGTTTTTCTGCGAGGGGTGACGGGAGCCCAGTGCCGGCAAGGCGAAACAACAAACGCAAGGCGGCATCCGAGCGCACGGCCAGCCGAGTCGCCACGATAACGGTCTTTACGCTCCGGCGCGAGATCTTAACCTGCTCACCGCTGCGAAAATCCAGATGCGCGCTGATCTTCGACAAGGTCAGCAGCGCCATGCCGATGCTCCACAAACAAAAACTGCGCATGCCCACCTCATCGGGCGGGATATGAAGGGTGTAGGCCAGCGCGTTGCGCAGATGGCCGTGCGCGATCGCGATCAACTTCGTGAGCCCGCGGCGAAAGCCATCGCTGCTGTCCCCTTGGGCCAGATTCGCAACGTCGACGCCTTCTGCGGCGAAGACATCGCGCGGCAGCCAGCACATCCCGCGCTCCAGATCTTCCCAAACGTCCTTCAGAATATTGGTCATCTGCAGGCCCTGTCCGAACGATACCGATAAACGCAACATCGCTTCGCGTTTTGGCGCCAGCGCCTCGCTGTATTCGCAGAACAATTCCGTGAGCATTTCTCCGACGACACCAGCCACGTGATAGCAGTAGCTATCGAGCTCCTGCATATCGGTCAGCCCGCGAGGCGGGTTCTCTTGAAACTTGATCATGCCCGCACCCATTATCGTCACGCAGTCGAGCAGCGCGCGCCGTTGTAGAGGGCTGAATTGGTGCGTGATCGCTACCACGCGCTCGACTTGCGCGATGAGCTCGCGGCCAACTGGACCGGTGTGCTCCGATAGCAATGGCAACAGTTGCGCTCCGAATCGAGGCGCCGATCGACCGCCCGCTACCGCCGCGACGAACTGCGCGCACAGTGCACCCTTCAAGGCGGGGCCGACGTCCGGCTCGTCCTCTATCGTATCCACGATTCGGCACAGCAAATACGCATTGCTGACGACCCGCGCCAGAGGCTGCGGGAGCTGCGGAATGGTCAGCGCAAAAGTACGGGAAACACCTGCGAGCATGCGCGCCTGAAATGCGTCGTCGGCCTCGTCTCCGGGCGCCGGTGGCGGTGCCGTTTCACCGGGAGCCCGGTCTACGGGCCCCGCAGCGTCCGCGAGTTGCGCCGTCACTGCACTCGGCTCGGCGGCCTTTGGCGAAAGCTCAACAACTTTACTCATAAGACAGACGCGTCATATCCCGTCAAGATCGTTCATCTGTTGGAGCAGTGATTACCGCCATACCCGCATTGAAGCACCGAAAGCAGCGTCGCGCTTCGCCCCTTACCAGCCGCTATGGGTACCCCCAGATCGCGAACGGTTCTACAGGCTGCAAGCCGATTACCGTTTGCAGGGCGCAAGCGCTAATATTGGCAAGATACGGATTGTTAACATTCTCCGTGGGATGTCGTGTGGTGCGCAAGTCTCATTTGCTACCTTCACAGTGGAGCGCGCAGACGTTGAACCAAGTGCCGTCAGGCTCGGTCAGTATTTATTCCGTGTACGGCGTCGCCTCCGAAGTCGCTCGGCAGGCGGATCGCAGGGGTCTGCGCGTCATTGATGCTCCTCAACAGGCTCGCAGCGCTTAGTGTACAAAGCGTGGTAGAAATGGACGGCGGGCCCGAGCCAGCCACTACTGCTCTCCCTTCCGCATCGACCTGCGTCTCTCAACAACTGGTTTCCATCGCAACCTGAAAATTATGAGCATTCCACTGCGCCAGAAGCTGGCAATCGGTTCCTACGTTCTCAAGCAAAAGCTCAAGGGCGTGCAGCGCTATCCCCTCGTGCTCATGCTCGAGCCTCTATTCCGCTGCAACCTGGCGTGCGCCGGCTGCGGCAAAATCGCCTACAGCGAAGAGATCTTGAATCGCCGCCTCAGCGTGGACGAATGTATCGCCGCGGTCGAAGAATGCGGCGCGCCGATCATCTCCATTCCGGGCGGCGAACCATTGCTGCATAAAGAGATGCCGCAGATCGTCGAGCAGCTGGTTAAGCGCAGGAAATACGTCTACCTGTGCACCAACGCGCTACTGCTCAAGAAGCGCATCGGCGACTATCAGCCGTCTCACTACCTCACTTTCTCCGTGCATCTTGACGGCGATCGCGAGCGGCATGACGAGATGGTCTGCCAGACCGGCGTCTTCGACCGTGCGGTCGAAGCAATCCGCCTGGCGCTCGCGAAAGGTTTCCGGGTGACGGTGAACTGCACGCTGTTCAACGGGGAATCGGCCGAGCGCGTCGCGAAGTTTTTCGATTTTGCCGCCGGACTCGGTGTGGAAGGCATCACGGTCTCGCCTGGCTTCAGCTACGAGCGCGCGCCGCGACAAGATCTTTTTCTCGAGCGAACCGCCACGCGTCAGCTGTATCGGGACATCTTCAGCTTGCGCCGTGGCAAGCACTGGAACTTCAATCATTCGAGCCTGTATCTTGATTACCTCGCCGGCAATCAGAACTACGCTTGCACGCCATGGGGTAACCCGACTCGCAACGTTTTCGGCTGGCAGAAACCATGTTATCTGCTGGTCGGCGAAGGCTATGCGCCAACCTTCAAAGCGTTGATGGAAGAAACCGACTGGGACAGCTACGGCTACGGCCGCAACCCGCGCTGCTCGCAATGCATGGCGCACTGCGGCTACGAACCCACCGCG
>JBBRGM010000547.1:0-3319 GCA_038240725.1 Burkholderiales bacterium
ATGCGAGCGATCTCGACGCCGCGCACAACTCGCACGCCGATCCCGACGGCCAGCTCGCCTCTCGTCAATCGGTCCTTGGCTACGTTGATGATGCGCGACATCGTGTTCTCCTCAGCTTGGATTAATTAGACCGATATTGTAATCGCCCCGCTCCCGCTTGCTAGCGAGGACAATTCGCTGTCCACCTTTTTCAGCGCCGCGGTTGGCGGTAGACTGGCATCTGCTCAACCACACGCTCAAGATCATGAAGCACTTCAACTGGGACGAAATACCCGCCGAACGCCTGAACGACAAATTCGTTCGCAAGCTCGCGTGGGACGGCGACATCATGGTGGGACGCACCGATGTGCAGAAAGGCTATGTCGTACCCTTGCATTCGCATCCGAATCAGCAGGTGACCTGGGTGATGTCGGGCACCTGGCGCTTTACCCTGGAAGGCAAAACGGTGGATGTGAGCCCTGGCGAGATGATCAGTATTCCGGCAAATGTGCCGCACACCGCCGAGGCTGTGGAAACGCTGGTAGCCTACGATATCTTCACGCCGCCGCGCGAAGACTGGCTCACCGGCGCGGATGCTTATTTGCGCAAGGTACCGGCGTAACATCGGTGCGTCGAACTGCGTCGGCGCGCTGCATGGCACCGTCGCAAATTTTCGCGTTTACGATTTCGCTCTAGGATTCTTCCGCGTTTTCCCGCGCCCACTGCACCACTTGTGCGTGCGTCGCAAACCACACGTCACCGTGCGATTGTATGTGCCGTATCAGCTCGTCCAAGATCCAGATACGCGAGCGGTACCCGATTACGTGCGGATGCATGGTGAGCTGAAACACGCCGCCCTCTTCATAAGCGGCATCGAACTCGCGGCGAAAAATCTCGAACACATCGGTCGGCGGCGTGTACGGCCGGTGCGATGCAAATCGATTCATCCAGAAATAAACCGCATCGTCGCGAATCCACTCCACCGGTAACTCGACGACGCCGGTCGGCAATCCGTCGAGCTCGAGCTCGTAGCAGTCGTCGTCCGCCATCAGCGACGAATCGTATTCCAGCTCCATCTCCTGCGCGATGCGCAAGGTGTGCGGGCTGAAATCCCACGACGGCGTCCGGATGCCGAGCGGACGCGTGCCGGTAATTTCTTCCAGCGTATCGGCCGAGCGCAGCATGAGATCGCGCTCATCGGCGTAGCTCAACACTGAGTTGAGCTCGTGGATCCAGCCGTGGATACCGATCTCGTGCCCAGCCGCTGCGACCCGCCGTTGCTCATCCGGATACAGCATCGCAGTAACTGCAGGGACGTAGAAGCTGGCTTTCACGTCGTACTTTTCGAGCACTTGCAGAATGCGCGGGATGCCGACGCGGCTGCCGTACTGTCCCCAGCTCAACCGGCCGATCGATTTGCCGCCATCGCGCAGCTCGGTGGTCTCATGGTCCGAATCGAACGACAGCGCGACCGCGCAGCGTGCGTTGTTTTGCCAGCGCTGTGGACGCAACGTGCGTCCCGCGCGCACGTGGCCGACGATGTCGCGCCACTGCGCCTCGCTCCACTGCCACGGTTCGAGTGCGCTCTCGTTGCGCGGCGCGCGGGTTTCCGCCGCACGTTTGGAAACTGCGGATCCATGTGCCTTGGCGAGCGTCATCGCGGTACTTCCCCCAGCACCGTGCAGCGGCGCACGACGCGTCGATCCCTCGCCGCGTCGTATGGTGTCGCGCGATGCATCACGCAACGATTGTCCCAGACGATCAGATCGCCCGGCGTCCAGCGATGCTCGTAGGTGAGATCCGGATGCACAGCCAGCGCATTCAATTCTTCGATCAGCGCCCTGCCCGCGTCGTAGTCCATGCCGAGGATGTATTCCGCGTGATCGCCGAGATAGATGCAGCGCCGGCCGGTTTCCGGATGCGTTCGCACCACGGGATGATTGACCGGCGGTACGGCTTTGCGTTGTGCCTCGGTCATCGGCACCTCGCCATGGCGGCGGGTGCGCGAAAAATCGAGACTATGCACGGCGCGCAGACTCTCGATGCGCCGCTGCCACGCCGCGCTCAGACGATCGTAGGCACCGTACATGTCGCAGAAATGCGTTTCGCCGCCGACGTCGGACACGATCTCGCCGTAGATGATCGTCGCCTGCGCGGTGATCGGCTGCCAGGAGCCGTCCGTGTGCCACACGAGCGTGCCCTTATCGGGATGGTGACCGTTGGGGTTGCCGTTCGCATCGAGATTGGAGAGCCGATAAAGCTCAGGATAGCCGTCCGCGTGATACTGATTCATCACGTGGATCTGCACTTCGCCGAACTGCCGCGCGAATGCGACCTGCTTTCCCGCCGGTAAATCTTGTCCTTGAAACAGCAGCACCTGATGATCGAGCAGGGCCCGATAGATTGCGCGAAATAGATCTGTGTCCACACCGCGTGCGAGATCGATATTTAGAATCCGCGCGCCGATCGTCGCCGTCAGCGGCTGTGTTTGCAGCGCGGCCGGTGGTTGCGTCATCGCCGCACGTTGCCGCGTTTCTGTATTGCTGTTCATCGTCAGTCTCTCTTCACACCGAGCTCGCGATATAGCTGATCGATCAGCGCGCGCAGCTCGGTGATTTCGTCGCGCATCTGCGCAACATTGGCCTTCAGGGTGGCCAGCTCGCCGCTCGATACGCCGGCGCTGTTATCCGATGCATCCGTTGCCAGCGCCGTGTCGCCTGCGACCGGGCCACTCAGCAAATGCGCCCAGCGCGCCTCGCGCGAGCCGGGCTGTTTCGCCAGTTTTACCACGAGCGCGCCGGCTGAGCGCGTCGACATGTCTTCCAAATAAGCTTCGACCGAAGAGATGTCGGCAAATTTATACAAACGATCGCACGCCAGCCGCAACTCGCCGGCCGTCAACGGGCCGCGCAGCATCAGCGCCGCCAGCAGCGCGGTCATCGCCTGACCCAGAGTGAGCACTTTCGGCAGGTTGTGCGCGAAGCGCAGCACGCGTCCAGACGCACCGTAACTCTCGATCGCCAGATTGAGGTGCTTGAGCGAATCGAGCGCGATCTGCAGCTCGTCATCGGTGGCATTCATCACCGGGCTGCGGCTGGTCTTCTGATTGCAGCCTGCCAGAATCGCATTCAGCGTGAGCGGATAATAGTCGGGCGTGGTGAGCTGCTTTTCCACCAGCACGCCGAGCACGCGCGCTTCCACCGGGGACAATAGAGGGAGCGCTGGTGCGTTCATCGTATCGGGTTCTCGGAATGGAAATCGATTTTAGCTCGAAGTGAAAATCGGTTCGGACCAAAGGATATTAATCCGCCGCACTTATCGGTTACGCGCGGGTTTGCCA
>JBBRGM010000548.1:0-3313 GCA_038240725.1 Burkholderiales bacterium
ACGCTGCAGAGCTACGACCGCGTCCGTTTACGCAGCAGGGATTGCGTCGGTTGCGGTCAGCACGTCGTCCATCGCTCGCATCTTCGCATCGATCTGTTCAAGTAAGCGCGCGGGCTTGCAGTCGGATTCATCCATCGTGCCGTCGAGGTCGGCGGCTGCGAGCGTTGCGGCTTGCTGCATGAGGTCGGCAACGGCGCGGCTCATCTGGCGCAGCTCGCCTACGCGGATGGTCGTTGTCTGCACCGGCAAACCCGCGCGTACTCGTTGGCTGAATGCTGTAGCGCGTGCCGACAGGTTACACATAGCCTGCGCGATCAACGCGGCCTCATCAGCTGCGGGGCCGCTGCGAGCGGCCTCCATCACTAGACTGCACGCCAGCAGCCGCGTATCCACAGATGCGGCTTCGATGTCGCCCAGGATTTGATTCAGACGCGGATCTTGCCGCGGCGTATTCGAGCTGGTTTTGCTATCGAGCATGTTGGAGGTCCCCGCTTGAGCAGACTTTTATCGCGCCCGGAACTACCGGCACAAAGCCCCATAACGGCTCGAGACCGTTGCCCTTGAGAGGTTCAGCGCCGGCTGGCGCTGACGACGCCCGGCAGTTCGCCGATTACCATGAGCAGCCGGCGCAGCTGATCCAGGCCGCCGACCTCGACAGTGTAGGCCAGGCGCGCCTGTAAATCCTTCGACTGCGAGCTCGCCTTGAGCACCCGCACCTTCTCGCGCGAGAACAGGTCGAGAACATCGCGCATGATATCGGGATCGCTCGATGCATCCACGTGCAGGTCCACCGAGAAGCGCCCGGAGCCGGCATCGCGGCCCCACTCGGCAACGATCATCCGCTCAGCCGCGAGCCGGGCGACGTTCGCGCACTTCTGCCGATGCACGGTGACGCCGCGGCCGCGCGTGACGAAGCCGATGATCGGATCCGGCGGCGCCGGCTTGCAGCACTTCGCGAGCACAGTGAGCAGCTTGTCGACGCCGACCACGAGAATATCGCCGCTGCCCTGCGTCGCACCGGCATCTCGGGCAACCGGTACCGGGATCGGCGACGCGCTCGCCTGCGGATCGACCGTCGTCTCGGATTTCAGCGCGGTCTGGATCTGCCCGGGCGTAATTTCGCCGCGGCCGGTCTGAGCGAGAAACTCGTCCAGCTTTTCGATGCCCATCCGCTCGGCCAGCGCATCCAAACCCAGCGCCGTCATGCCGGCTCGTTGCAGGCCTTTCTCCGCGATTGCTCGGCCCTGCGCGATGGAGATCTCGAGATTCTGGTTGTTGAACCACTGCCGCACCTTTGCGCGGCCGCGGCCGCTGTGCAGAAACCCCAGCTCGGGATTCAACCAGTCGCGACTCGGCCCGCCGGTCTTCGCGGCGGTGATCTCCACCGTTTGTCCGTTGGCAAGCGCGTAGTGCAGCGGCACCATCACGCCGTCCACTCGCGCGCCGCGGCAGCGATGACCGAGCTCGGTGTGCACGTGGTAGGCGAAGTCGACCGGCGTCGCGCCTTTCGGCAGATCGATCACACGCCCCTGCGGCGTCAACACGTAGACGTGCTCCTCGAACAAGCCGGTGCGAAAGTGCTCCGCGAGATCCACCACATTGGCGAGCCCGTCTTTCCACTCGAGAATCTGGCGCAGCCACGCGATCTTGTCGTCGTCGGCAATGTTCGGCCGCGCGCCGGATTGCGGCCCCTCTTTGTAGCGCCAGTGGGCGGCAACGCCGTATTCCGAGTGCTGATGCATCTCGTACGTGCGAATCTGCACTTCGAGCACCTTCTGATCCGGTCCGACCACCGCGGTATGCAGCGAGCGGTAATCGTTCGGCTTCGGCTTGGCGATGTAGTCGTCGAACTCCTTGGCGAGCGGCGTCCACAAGTTGTGGATCAGCCCGAGTACCGCATAGCAATCCTTGACGTCGTTCACCAGCACGCGCACCGCGCGCACATCGAACAGCTCGCTCAAGGTCATGTCCTTGCGCGACAGCTTGCGATAGATGCTGTAGATGTGCTTCGAGCGTCCGCTGACTTCGCCGTTGATGTGCGCGTTGCGAAGCTCTTCACGCAGCTTCGCGGTGATGTCCGTGATAAACGCCTCTCGCGCGCCGCGCTTTTCGTCGAGCTCACGCGCGATGCGTTTGTACGTATCCGGATCGCTGCAGCGAAACGCGAGGTCTTCGAGCTCCCACTTGAGCTGCCAGACGCCCAACCGATTCGCCAGCGGCGCATACAGCTCAAACGTGTCGCGTGCCGCGGTCACTCGTGCGGTCTGATCGCCCCTACCGGCGATGTAGCGCAGCGTCTGCGTCTGATCGGCAAGCTTGATCAACACCACGCGTACGTCCTGCACCATCGCCAGCAACATCTTGCGGACGGATTCGAGCTGCGCTGTGTGATCCGCCGCTTTTTTCGATTCTTCGCGGCTCGAGCGCAGCGCCTGGATCTGCTCCATGCGCGCAAAACCTTCCACCAGCGCAAGGATCGGCGCGCCGAAGTCGCGTTGCAATTCGTCCTGCCAGCCACGACCGCACAATGGCAATCCGCTCAACAGCGCGCCGACGATCGACCCGACGTCGAGCCGAAGCGCATTCAAGATGCGGGCAACTTCAGTGCAATGGCTCAGCAGCGGATCGCCGTGTGTAGACGACAGACCGGCGTAGCGCGCCGACGCCAGATCCACTGCTCGCGCGAGCAGCTTCCGTTCGTCGTCGCTGAAACGCTGGCCGACGTCCAGCAGCCAGGCGGCTGGATCGGTTTCAACGACGGCTTGTCGGACTTCGACGGTCATAATTGCAACCTCAGTTTGCGGTCAATCGGCAAATCTCAATCAGCGATCTTGCCAGTAACGCACGTATTTCGAGCGATAAGGCTCAGCGGCAACGCCCGCTGCAGTAAAACGCAACGCAACTTCGCCATCGCGATCGCTGCGCAGTACGCGAAGTCCCAACGCTCGATAGCGCGCCAGCACCTCCGGCTTGGGATGGCCGAAGCGGTTTCGATACCCGACCGGAATCACGACGAGCTGCGGCGAGACGGCGGTTAGAAACGCCTGGCTCGACGAGGTTCCACTGCCGTGGTGCGGGGCAATCAGAACGCCTGCGCGCAACTGCGCAACTCGGCGTGCAATCAGCTCAGTCTCGGATGCGAGCTCGATGTCGGCAGGCAGCAGGATGCTGCCGAAGACCGAGTCGATTTTCAGCACGCAACCACGCGCGTTATCCCTCAGCTCGGCATTGTCGTAGCTGTCCCACGTCGGATGCAGAACTTCGAAGCGCACGCCGTCCCATTCCCAGTGCTGACCGGCGAAGCAGCGCAGCC
>JBBRGM010000549.1:0-3307 GCA_038240725.1 Burkholderiales bacterium
CAGCGATCGCCGATCGCCTCGATCAAGCTGTGCTCGTAGGTGAGCTCGGCCTGATGATTTTTGCGGAAGCGCTGCTGAATCCGCGCCAGCTTGAGTGCGACGATGGTGCGAATCTCACTGTCGCGCAGAGGGTAGTACGGCACGATCACGAGCCGGCCGAGAAACGCGGAATGAAACTGCGTGAGCAGCGCAGGACGCAAGCGCTCCACCATGGACACGATGTCGGGGCGCGGACCCGGCTTATCGCACGCAGCGGTGATGATCTCCTGGCCGACGTTCGAGGTGAGCAGGATTACCGTGTGCTTGAAGTCGACGACGACGCCCTCGCCATCTTCGAGGACGCCTTTGTCGAAGACGTTGTAGAACACCTCCATGACATCCGGGTGAGCCTTCTCGACTTCGTCGAGCAGCACCACGCTGTAGGGTCTGCGGCGCACCGCTTCGGTTAGCACGCCGCCTTTGCCGAAGCCGACGTATCCGGGCGGCGCACCCTTCAGGCTCGACACCGTGTGCGCCTCTTGAAACTCGGACATGTTGACCACGACGATGTTGCGCTCGCCGCCGTACAGCAGCTCAGCGAGCGCTGCCGCCGTCTCGGTCTTGCCGACGCCGCTCGGGCCGACGAGCAGAAACACACCCACCGGCTTCCCCGGATCGTCGAGATCGGCACGAAACGTACGTACACGGCGCGCGATCGCATCGAGCGCCTGATCCTGTCCGACGACGCGCTCGCCGAGACGCTGTTTCAGATTGAGGATGGTACGCACCTCGTCGGTGAGCATGCGTCCCACCGGAATCCCGGTCCAGCCCGACACGACCGACGCCACGACTTTCGAGTCGACGTAGACGGGTACCATCGGGTCGTCGCTCTGAATCGCTTCGAGCCCGCGCTCTAGCCGTGCCAGCTCGCGCATGAGATCGCCGGTTTCGTCGCTCTTGTGATCGCCGTCCTCCGCAGCGGCGTCATCCAATCTGCGGCGCACGCTGAGAATTTCCGCGACGGCGCGACGTTCTTCGTCGAGACGCGTGCGCAGCGCCGTTTGCTTGCGTCGCAACGCCTGCAGGTGCACGGTCAACTCGGCGATGCGTTTCGCATGGTCGGTGCCGCCGAGCGCCTCTTTGCGCATGACACGCAGCTCGATCTCGCTGCGTTCCACACCACGCACGACGTTCTCCAGCTCCGGCGGCGTGCCGGACTGGCCGATGGCCACACGTGCGCACGCGGTGTCGAGCACGCTGACGGCCTTGTCCGGCAATTGCCGGCCGGCGATGAATCGCTGCGACAAGCGCACGGCATCGCGCACCGCCACGTCGAGAATGGTGACGCCGTGGTGGCGCTCCAGATTGGCCGCAACGCCGCGCAGCATGTCGATGGCGGCCTCTTCGCCCGGTTCATCGACCTTGACCACCTGGAAGCGTCGCGCGAGCGCTGGGTCTTTTTCCACGTACTTTTTATATTCCACCCAAGTCGTCGCGGCGATCGTGCGCAGCTCTCCGCGTGCGAGCGCCGGCTTCAACAAGTTGGCCGCATCGCCCTGCCCTTCAGCGCCGCCGGCACCGATGAGCTGGTGCGCTTCGTCGATGAACAGAATGATCGGATGCGGCGCCGCTTTGACTTCCGCGATCACGGACTTCACGCGATTTTCGAACTCGCCTTTGATGCCCGCACCGGCCTGCAGCAAACCGAGATCGAGAGCGCGAACGGATACCTGACGCAGTGCCGGCGGCACATCGCCGGACACCACGCGCGACACGAACCCTTCGACGATCGCCGTCTTGCCGACACCGGCCTCGCCGGTCAGGATGGGATTGTTCTGGCGGCGTCGCAGAAGGATGTCGACGATCTGGCGGATCTCGGCGTCGCGCCCGCGGATCGGATCGATCGTGCTCGCATGCGCCGGGTCCATCAGATCGAACGTGTATTGGTCGAGCGCAGGAGTCGATGCGCGGGCAGATGCGGCTGCGCCAAGCGGCCTGCCGTTCTGACTCTGCGCGAGTGCCGCCGGACTGCTCTCGGCCGAGTCGGTAAGTATCTCGGCAAGCGCGCTGCGCAGCTTCTCACGCGGGATCTGCAGCAGCGTTGGGGAAGATTCCACCAGCATGGCGTGCAAGCTGTCGAGTTGCAGCAGCGCGAGCAATAGCGTGCCCGAACGTACGCTCTGTGCACCGAGCTGCATCGAGGATATCAGCCACGCTTCCTGGATCAGCGCCGTGAAATGCGGTGACAGCGCGGGCGTGCGTCCATTGCCGCGTTTGAATCGCTCCATCGCTTCGGTCAGTTCTCTGGTCAGCGCTGCGGGATCGATGTCGTAGCGGCGCGCGATGATATCGATGTCCGGCGCGGGCATCTCGACGAGCTTGAGCAGCAGGTGCTCGATCTCGACGTTGTAGTGCGTCTGGCGCACGCACAGTTCCGCGGCCTCCTCCAGCGCGCGGCGGCAATGCACATTCAGCTTGCTGATCAGCGTGCGCAAGTCGAAATTCATCAGGCAAGCCTATCCCAAGCGATCAGGCGCGGAGGTATAGCAGAATTTCAGAAGGCCGACTGCGTGCCGCGTCGGCGTGCGGGTTGTCAATCACGATGGGGCGATCGGGATGGATGAAGTCGTGCAGATTACGGTCGTACACGATCTCGAACAGCGTGCTCCCCGGCAATACGCGCAGGCCGGTCTCCTCGGTTCGCTCGATGCGCCGGCGCGTCGCGCCGAGCAAACGCCGTTCGCGCAGCGAGGCGATCTCGCTGTCCGTGCCGATGAAACTGCCCTCCAGCCATTGCGACACCGCGTCCGCCGAGTCGCCGTGCAGGCCGATCAACAAGCGGCCGCGCAGCCAGGCGCGCTCTGCGCGCAGCTCGTAGCGTCCGTCTCGTTCCGCGAATTTTCTGATGGCACTCAGCGCAGGCAAGCGCAGCCGCACGGGATCGTCCGCCGCACGGCTCAACCGATCCCGCATCCAGGTGCTCTGCCCCAATCGCTCGCGTGCGTGTTCACGCAACCGCGTATCCGCGAGCTGTCCCTTGTCGAGCGACAACACGATATCCACCTCCAGGTCCTGCTTGAGATAGAACCGCACGATCTCGTTGAGCGGCACCAGCGCTTTGCCGCCCGGCAGAAAATCCCGCAAGCGGTCGAGCGAAAGCGGGCCGATAGACAGCTCGATGCGCGCCATCTGATCCCACAGTCTTCCGCCTACCACGGTATCGATGCCGAGCCGGCGATTGCGGCCCGCGCTGCTGCTCACGACAGTGGTGTCGCGCTCCTCGATGGCGAGCCAGCTTCCGAGCAGTTGCTTGCCGCGCAGCAGTGGC
>JBBRGM010000550.1:0-3301 GCA_038240725.1 Burkholderiales bacterium
CTCTTGCCTGCCATCAAGTCGTCTGCGTAGGTCGCGGCGTAGCATTCTGACCGGATGGTGTCGATGCTCGCTGTGAGGCTATCGAGATCGCCGGGGACCGTCTGCGACGACGCCTGCCCGAGCGCGCTGCCGGTTTCCGGCGCGATGTGCTGAAGTGCCGCGTGCTGATCGGCGTTATTAAACGCCTGGAGTACGGTAATCACGTTCGCCATATCGCCGCTCGCGTTGCCGATCAACCCATCGAGGGCGCCGGCGGCGCCGACGCTGGTGTTGTTCGAGTTGGGGATGAATCCACCGCCGGTGACGTTCAGACTGATCGTGCTGGACAGAATAACGCTATTGGTCGGCTGCCATACCGACGTGGGGCTCCCGATCGGGATATAGGTGAAGGTGTAGGCGCCGCCGGTCAAACCGGTGAACGTCACGCCTTGCCAGTTGAAGACAGCGACTGGCGTTCCGACCAGTATCGTTCCGTTGCTGTAAAAATTTGTGGTGCCGTCGATCAACCCGGCGGGCTTCGAGTTGGTCAGCAGGGTAAACGTCTGCGTGACGTTTACCGAGCCGCCTACCAGGTGCAGGCTGCCTTCGGTATAGCCGACAGGGTTGTGGTAGGTCCCATACCAAAAGTTTACGGTACCGAGGCCGGTAGCTTCGTAACCGACCGAAACGGTGTGCGCAAAACAATTCTGCGCAGTCAAGGCCAGCAGGGAACCGGCAACCACACCTGATCTGAATGAGGATGAACGCATGATGTGAGGTCTCCCGAGAGGTTGTTCCTGGCGGTGCGAAACGGCATCGCCGCTGGGCTTTAGTCGGCAGAATCTCTGACAATCTTTAACGGAAATTTGAGCGGCGGCGCCGGTTCCGCTCGACGACGACGAGCGCGCTGCGATTCGCCGGCGCGCGGAACAGCATTCGGACGAATGGAAATGGACTACGCGGCAATAGCGCGGCCGATGGACAGCCAGATTGCAATGGCGCCGGTTGCGAGGCCGCGCCGGATTACCGGGCTAGCAGCAGCGCGAGATGCGATTCCACTTCTGGTCCTGCATGAACCTGAAGAACTCGGCTCGCTCCATTGCCCGCTGGTCGGGGTGGGTTAGCCGCATGTGCTCGGCGTAGCGGTCGTAGGCGTCGTCGCCGCTGACTTGCCGGACGAAGCGCCAACTCGTCCAGGCAAAACGCCAGGCCAGATTCGACACCGCCCGGCGCGTGCCTTTCTCGCCGCGATCCGAATGGAAAGCGCGCCAGGCATCGGCAGGTCCCGGCAAGCCGACGCTTGGCGCCACGGGTGCGTCCGCCGATGCATGTGGAGCAATACATCCCGGCAGAGTGCAGGACGTGTCGACCTCGTTGCCGTGACGATGCTGTTGCGGCGGAGCGGGATTTCCGGCGGTCAACTTAGACCCTCCCGCGACTCGGCACGTGCATCACGCGTGCCCCGAACCGGTGACCAGCGACGGATCGATTCGCGTCGGAACATAGCGCGATTCGGCGAGCGGCAGCACCGCCGCACCCTTCACGCAACGAATTGCCATCCGCAACATGTCGAAGATCACGATCCACAGCAGAATCGCAAACAGCAGGGCGAGCACGCCGTCGATCTGCTGGCCGAGGATGAGCTGCGGCGCCGACGCGACGCGATCGGCCGGCAGTGTACCGTCCGCGAGTTTCTGCGCAAGCGCATTCGCACCTGAGAAGAAGCCCACCGCGGGATTCGGGCTGAACACCTTGATCACCGAGGCCCAGGTGCATACCACCGCAAGCCAGGTCAACGGCAGCGCGGTAACCCACGCGAATTTCAACCGGCCCATCTTGATCAGAATGCCGGTCGCGACACTGAGCGCGATGCCCGCGAGAAGTTGATTCGAAATTCCGAACAGCGGCCACAGGATGTTGACGCCGCCGAGCGGATCTTTCACGCCCTGGACCAGGAAGTAACCCCACGCAGCTACGAACACGAAGCTGGTAACCACGGTTGCCGGATATGAAGAAACATTGCCGAGCGGCTTGTACACGCTGCGCAGAATGTCTTGCAGCATGAAGCGGCCGACTCGAGTACCGGCGTCCAAGGTCGTCAGAATGAACAGCACCTCGAACATGATCGCGAAGTGGTACCAGATCGCGAGCAGCGAGCCGCCGAATGTCTTGCTGAAAATCGTGGCCATGCCGACTGCCAGCGACGGCGCGCCGCCAGTGCGAGCGAACAATGTTTTCTCGCCCATTTCGCGCGCGAGCATCTCCATCTGATCGGCACTTACCGGAAAGCCCCAGGCCGATATCGTCGCCACAGCTTCGGTGGCGACTTTGCCGACGACGCCGGCCGGGCTGTTGATTGCGAAGTAGACGCCGGGATCGAGCACGCACGCGGCGATCACCGCCATGATGGCGACGAAGCTTTCCAGCGCCATGCTGCCGTAGCCGATCATGCGAATGTCGCGCTCGTTTGGCAGCAGCTTGGGCGTGGTGCCCGAGGAAACCAGCGAATGAAATCCCGAGATGGCGCCGCACGCGATCGTGATGAAGACGAACGGGAACAGGCTGCCTTTGAAGATCGGCCCCATGCCGTTTTCGGCGAACTGCGTGAGCGCGGGCATCTTGACTTCCGGTGCGAGCACGATGATGGACACCGCAAGCAAGAACACCACGCCGAGCTTGAGAAACGTCGATAGATAATCGCGCGGTGCAAGCAGCAGCCAGACCGGCAGCACCGCAGCCGCAAACCCGTAGATCATCACAAACCACGCGCAGGTCACGCCGTCCCAATCGAACGCCGCCCGCAGCGCTTCGTTTTCGGTGTGCGCAACCCAGCCGCCGCCCAGCACGCAAAAGATCAGCAGCGTGATGCCGATCAGCGAGCCTTCCAGCACGCGTCCGGGTCGAATGCCGCGCATGTAGATACCGATCAGCATGGCGACCGGGATCGTACCCAGCACCGTTGCCGTGGCCCACGGGCTGTGTTTCATCGCGTTTACGATGACCAGTCCGAGCACTGCGATCAGGATCAGCATGATCATCATGGTGCCGATGAGCGCGGCCCAACCGCCTACCGGCCCGAGCTCGTCACGCGCCATCTGACCCAGGCTGCGGCCGTCGCGACGCGTCGAGCAGAACATAATCACCATGTCCTGGACGCAACCGCCGAGCACCGCGCCGACGAGAATCCAGATAGTGCCGGGCAGATAGCCGAACTGCATTGCCAGCGTAGGTCCGATCAGCGGGCCGGGCCCGGCGATGGCGGCGAAGTGATGACCGAAGACCACCCACTTGTTGGTCGGCACGAAGTCGCGGCCGTTGTTGA
>JBBRGM010000551.1:0-3296 GCA_038240725.1 Burkholderiales bacterium
CAACCTGGCTGCGGTTCGCGCCTTGCCTAGCGCCGATTTCGCAGGTTTTCCAACCACCAATGGTGTCGATGCGTAGCCTCTGGTTCAACCGTGTCTGAGCGCCTGAATTCATCAAGATATTAATGGGACAGCACACTAGTGACTCGCTTCGCCGCTTCTTGTTTTTTCGATCGGACGCACCGATTCGTCGATCACCCGCGCGTCGAAATTCTCCACCAGCTCGCGCACGAACGGATCGCGATCGATCGCTTCGATGGCGATCTGTTGTTTCGCCTGCCGCTCCTGATCGCCGCGCTCGGCGGGCGTGTTGCCGGTTGCCTGCCCGAGCGTGAACTCCAGACGCAGCCTGCGCGCGAAACGCTCTTCGAGCGCCGCCTGCAACTTGTCGCGATACGGTTTCTCCAGCAGGTGCCGGTGCGCTTCCGGCACCATCAGAAACAACCGTTCGCCTTCCTGGCGCGTCAGCTCGCTGTGCTGCGCCAGCATGCGCGCCATGCCGCCGACTTTCAGCGCCGGCACCAACACATGCCAATCGTCGATTTGCTTCATCGGCGCGGAACTCGCGGCGCTTGAATCCGCCGCCGGGTCCTTTTGCGCGACGCTGACCGCTGCCGCTTGCCGTGGCTGCGAGTTTATTGTGGAGTCTGACATCGCCGGCAGCGCGTTTGCAATGGCACGTGGCGCAGTCGCAGCAGGCTGAACCTTAATCGTGGCAGGCGCGGCGGCGGCGCTGGCTGCGGGCGCACGCGCGGGCGGCAAGGCTTGCGGCTTGGATTCGCGTTTTGCCGGCGGCGTTGTGGTGTCCGCGCCTTCCGGCGCGAACGCCAGCATGCGCAACAGCGGCATCGTGAAGCCCGCGTACTCGTCCGGTGCGAGCGGCAGATCGGCGCGCCCTTGCAGCGCGATCTGATAGTAGAGCTGGATGTCTTCGGGCGCGAGTACCGCGGCGAGCTGGAAAATCGCATCGCGATCGGGATCGTCGGCGGCAATCGCATCGGGCAGGGTCTGCGCCAGTGCGACGCGATGCAAAAGCGTGGCGAGCTCTTGCAGCGCCGTGTCGAAGCTGATGCTGCGTGCCTGCATCTCGTTCGCCATCGACAGCAACGCGGCGCCATCGCGCCGAGACAGCGCATCGAGCAACGCGAACAAGAACGACTGATCGACGGTGCCGAGCATGGCGCGCACCGACGCCTCTTCCACTTGGCCGGCGCCATGCGCGATCGCCTGGTCGAGCAAACTCAGCGCGTCACGCAGGCTGCCTTGCGCGGCGCGGCCGATCAAGTTCAGCGCGGGAATTTCGAAGCTCACCTTCTCCTGATGCAGGATGTGCTCGAGCCGTTCGCGAATTTGCGGCGCCGGGATCTGCTTCAAATTGAATTGCAGGCAGCGCGACAACACCGTGACCGGAACTTTCTGCGGATCCGTCGTGGCAAGAATGAACTTGACGTGCGCGGGCGGCTCTTCCAGCGTCTTCAGCATGGCGTTGAAAGCCGAGCGCGACAGCATGTGCACTTCGTCAATGATGTAGATCTTGAAGCGGCCACTGGTGGGCGCGTACAGCGCGTTCTCCAGCAACTCGCGCATGTTGTCGACTTGCGTATGCGATGCCGCATCGAGCTCGAGCAGGTCGACGAAGCGGCCGCTGTCGATCTCCACACAGGCCGAGCAAACGCCGCACGGCGCCGCCGTGATGCCGGTTTCGCAGTTGAGCGCCTTGGCCAGCACGCGCGCCAATGTCGTCTTGCCGACGCCGCGCGTACCGGTCAACAGATACGCGTGATGCAGCCGATTCTGGCGCAACGCGTTGGTCAACGCGCGCACGACGTGCTCTTGCCCGACGAGCTGATCGAAGTTGCGCGGACGCCATTTGCGTGCGAGCGCCTGGCCGGGTGCGGGTGCGAGTGCTGCGGCGGCTGCAGGCGCGAGGTCGAATGCTAGGGGATCGGTCATCCGAGAAGAGTTAGTCGGGGCGAGCGTCGCAATGACGCTCGCCCGCGCATGGGAGGCGAGCCTGAACCCCGGCACTTGCAAATAATAGCTGTGGCTGCTTCCTTCCGGACCTGACCAGATTCACTACTTTGCAATGCGGGGAGGCCCGCCATTGACTACCAGCGGTGATCAGTGATCTGTGATCAGTGATCGGCAATTCAAAAGCGATGATGCTAGAACGGTGATCAGTAATCTGTGATCGGTGATCAACGGCTCTAAGGCGGTGATCGGTGATCTGTGATCCGTGATCTGTGTCCCTAACGCGGCGATCAGAAATCGCTAAATCAGCCATCCCGATCAGTGTAGCGGAAGCAGAGATCGGCGTATCGGAATTGCTGCGCAAGACTCGCGAGCGTACCGCTTCACGGTGCGTGCCGCGCGCGACGCGAAGGCACGATCCCGCCGCTGATGCGTTCGGCGGACTCCCCATACTCAATCGCATCTGCTCCCGCGGCACTCAAGCCACGCTGACCGGGATCTTGCCGATCTTTGCGCGCCATTCCGCCGGGCCGGTCGCGTGTATGGACTGGCCTTTTGAATCGACAGCAACGGTGACCGGCATGTCCTTCACATCGAACTCGTAGATCGCTTCCATACCGAGATCGGCAAATGCCACGACACGCGATGATTGAATCGCCTTCGACACCAGATACGCCGCGCCGCCGACCGCAATCAGATATACGGCTCGATGCTTGCGGATCGCCTCGATCGCAACCGGGCCGCGCTCCGCTTTGCCGACCATGCCGATCAAGCCGGTTTTTTCCAGCATGAGGTCGGTAAACTTGTCCATGCGGGTCGCCGTGGTCGGGCCGGCCGGACCCACTGCTTCTTCGCGAACCGGATCGACGGGTCCGACGTAGTAGATGAAGCGATTGCGAAAGTCCACACCCTCGGGCAGCGGCTGACCCTTCGCGAAGTAATCCGCGATGCGTTTGTGCGCGGCGTCGCGTCCGGTCAGCAGCTTGCCGGACAACAGCAGCGCTTCGCCCGGCTTCCAGGCAGCGACATCGGCCTTGGTCAGGCCATCGAGATTCACGCGGCGCGCGTTCGCGGCCGGCGCCCATTCCACCGCGGGCCATTCGTCCAGATTCGGCGGCTCGAGTTTGGCTGGACCGCTGCCGTCGAGCACGAAATGCACGTGGCGTGTCGCCGCGCAGTTCGGAATGATCGCGACCGGCAGCGACGCTGCATGCGTCGGATAATCGCGAATCTTCACGTCGAGCACCGTACTGAGTCCGCCGAGGCCTTGCGCACCGATGCCGAGCGCGTTGACCCGATCGTGGATTTCCAGCCGCAGCTCTTCCAGC
>JBBRGM010000552.1:0-3292 GCA_038240725.1 Burkholderiales bacterium
AAGTCTTCGTAGACGAAGTCAGTAATCTTGCGCAGCGTGCCGTAATCACTCAGTCGAAAGCTCTCCGGACGCGGCGGCAGCTCGTACTGTTCTTCCAGTTTGCCAAGCAGCTCCATCTGCTTCACCGAATCGATTCCCAACTCGGCTTCCAGTGCAACGTCTTCGGTGAACACTTCCGGCGGATATTCCATCGCTTGCGCGAAGAGCGCGACGATCTGCGTCTGCAATTCTTCCCGCAAGAGCACGGCCGAATTGACTTCGTTGGCGGCGCTAACTAACGGACGCGTAGCCGCGGTATGTTCGCGCAGCTCCGTACCCACTGCGACGTTCGGTTGACCGCTTGTTATCGATGCGCCATGGACGAAATCAGTGATCTTACGAAGCGTGCCATAGTCGCTCAGCCGAAATGTCTCGGGGCGTGCCGGGAGGTGGAACTGTGCTTCGAGCTTGCCCAGTAGCTCCATGTGCTTTACGGAATCGATACCGAGCTCAGCTTCGAGTGCGACGTCTTCTGTGAAGACCTCGGGCGGATACTCCATGGCCTGCGCGAACAGAATCACGATTTCCTGCTGCAATTGCGCGCGGCTCATCGGGGGCGATTTATCAACTACCACTACAGTTTTCGCATCAGGCGCTGCGGCCGTTGCATTCGCAATGCCCTCGGCGTTTGCAGGAACGAACTGATCGCCAAGCGCCATCGCGTCGCCGACAAAGTCAGTGATCGTGCGCAGTGTGCCGTAGTCGCTCAGGCGAAACGTCTCCTGGCGCGCAGGCAAGCTGTACTGTGATTCGAGTTTGCCTACGAGTTCCATCTGCTTCACGGAATCGATTCCGAGCTCAGCCTCGAGCGCGACGTCTTCAGTAAATACCTCGGGTGGATATTCCATCGCCTGCGCAAACAACGCGACGATTTGTTCCTGCAGCGCTGCTCGCGTCATGCGAGCAGCGCTCTTCGTCACGCCGGCAGCGGCCATCTCGTTAGCGCTGGACGGAACGACCGGGGCGGCTAACGCGGTTGATCTCGGCTCGACGTTCGCGGCGACTGGCTGAGCGCGACGAAAAACGTCGAGCTCCTCCTGTAAGACGGCTCGAACGCGGGCGCCGCGTGCGGTCCAAAAATGACCCAGCTCGTCATCGGTAGACGTCGTAGGCAGTAGGGCTTTCAACAAACGCGCGTCGAAAGCCGCTTGCAAGAGATTTCTTCCTTCGAGTTCCAGCAGTGTGGTTGTCAACGAGTCGACCTCTCCGGTGTAAGAAGAAAAGGTCAGTAATGCGGGGATCTTCGGATCGTTCAAGATCTGGCGAGCAAGTTTTACGAGCGCGTTCGACATGCCCATTTCCACCAGTACCAGATCGCTGCCGTGACTGCTGTCACGCAACTGGCGAATAGCATCGGCGAACCCTACGGGTCGCACGAGATGTGAGCTCAGAGCGGCGGCCAAATCATCCGCGTCGGAGTAGGCCCGGCCCAGCACTGGTGAATACACAGGTATACGAAGTGGCGCGCGATGCAAACGCTCAACCTCCGACTTGAGCGAATGCGCGATGGGCTGCAGCTGGTTGCTGTGGAACGGGTATGCGGATGCAAGGCGGATGAACGAAAGTCCAGCGGCCTGCGCAACGGCTCCGACACGATCCATCGCGGCCGTGCTTCCGGAAATCACCGTTTGATTCGGACCGTTGTCTACGGCAATGCCCGCATCCTTTGTGTCCACTGCATCGATAATGGCGGCACAGCGGCGCGCGGATGCGCTGACGGCTGCCATGTACCCCAGTCCTCCAGCCGGCCGCAATGAGATTGAGCGAGAAACGACGATCTCCGCACCTTGGCGGAGCGTGAATGCACCACCGCATACGAGTGCGGCGATCTCGCCGAGACTGTGGCCGATCAGCACGGAAGGTTCGCAACCGCGTGCCTGCAGAACGCGGAAACTGCACACTGCGGCGGCGTAGATCGCCATCTGCAGCGTGTCTACGTCACGTTCCAGTAATTCGGCTAATCCTGGTGCGCGCGGATCGAGCAGCAATGCGCGCACAGATGTTCCGAAATGCGCGAGACAAACGCTATCGATCTCGCGCAATGTTTCATCGATTTCTGGGAACACGCGCGCAGCGTTGCTGAGTGCGCCGGGCTGGTAGGCGCCTTGCCCAGGAAACAAAAATGCCAATCTAGAAGAAGTCATGACCGCCTGCTATTTGAGTTGTTGTATGTGCAGCCTGGCTTCACACGTTGAAGAACTGCTGAGACAGATGCTGATTTCAATCCGACCGCGTTGCGTTCCGTGCGAATACTTAAATTTTAACCGCACCATCTCGACAGAGGATGACAATTGCGCGAACCGTTAGTCGCTCCGACGAAAGGTACACCCAGTTATCGATCGCCAGATTGCGAAGATCTCGCTGGGTGCGGCGGCCTAAGAGCAAGAACTTTGCCCCGCATGACGTTGCACGACGACGCGAGTAAATTAAATATCGCTGCAACATTATTTAAACAAACGCGTGACATTCGCGCTGCGAAAACGGCGCGAACGCGGCCGTTTTGCGTGACGTTCGAGGTAGACAAATCGAGCGTGCGAGTCGCGCACTGGCGCACATCCGCAGCGATTCGCCACACAACTATCGCCGCATCGTGATCAAGATTTACGTGCGAGAAAGCGATCGAGTTGATTGGCGAATGCCTGACGATCGGATTGATTGAAAGCGCGCGGCCCACCCGATACGGTGCCTGTGCTTCTGAGTTCTTCCATCAAATTTCGCATGCTCAAGTGTTCAGCGATGTTCGCTTCGGTGTAGAGCTCGCCGCGCGGATTCAACGCAACGCCGCCTTTCGCGACTACTAGAGCTGCAAGTGGAATGTCGGCCGTAATCACGAGATCGCCAGCGCTCAACAATTCCACGATGCGATTGTCGGCGACGTCGAAGCCGCGCGGCACTTGAATCGATTTGATGTGCGGTGAGGCGGGGTTGCGCAACAGCTGATTGGAAACGAGCGTCATCTCGACGCCGGTGCGATCGGCCGCGCGGAACAAAATGTCCTTGATGACCTTTGGACAGGCATCGGCGTCAACCCATATGCGCATCGTAATTCTTCCTCGCCGTCTCAGATGTGCGCTAGCACAGATCGCTGACTCGCGAACGCATCCGGATGGGGCGGCTGAACGCGCCGGCCGAGCGTGCTAAAGTGATCCGCATGCCGCCATTTCCAACTGGTCATCAGATATACCTCGCGCTGGTCCAACTGCTCGAGACGCGCGGCGTTGTCGAGGCTCGCGCCGACGTCGACGTCACCGTT
>JBBRGM010000553.1:0-3269 GCA_038240725.1 Burkholderiales bacterium
GAACAAGTCTTGCGACGCGCGTTGCGTCAGGTGCGATGGATGCGAGGCATCGCGACGAAGCCAAGGTAGGTACCTTGGCGAGGAGCGTAACGATGCAGACGCCGCACCTGACGCAACCCAATAATCTGCCGTCTCTACAGAGGGACTTGTTCAGAGCTTCCCTAGCCGTTCCACGGCAGCACCAGCAAGACGGTCAGGGCCACCAGGTAAGCCAGCGGCAGCACGGCCTTGAGCAATCGCTCCAGCAGCGATGCTGCTGACGATGGCGACGTGCGATCCGCTGCCGGGCTACGTTGCTTCAAAACTGATATCCCAAGGTCACGCGCAGATTGCGGCCCGGCGCCTCCGACCCGATCGATCCGCCGAATCCGTCGTTGAGAAAATAGCGCTCGTTGTCGAGATTTTCGGCGGCGAACCAGACGGTGGCATTCGGCGTCGCGTGCCACGTCAGGTAGAAATCGTTGAGCGAATAGCCGGCCTGCGTACCGACGATCGGACGATTGCCCGGCAGCAGACCGACCGTTACGCGTCGCGCGGCAACGCTGCGATAACGCCACGACACTTCCAGCCGGCGCGAAAACAGGCGCACGCCGAGCGTGCTGGTAAACGTATCGCCCGGCACGTCGAAGATCGGTTGCAACGTGATGCCGTCGTACACCGTACCGTCGACGGTCGAATAGCCGACCGAACCGAACAGCCACGCGCGGCTGTAACCGAGCTCGAACTCCGAGCCGCGGCGCTTCTCGCGGCCGGGCTGAGCGACCACGCCGGGTGACACGACGGACAACGATTCAAGCGTGTTCGTCACATCCATCTTGAACACGGTGGCTTTCATTTCCAGGGTGCCGTGCAACGGCGTGGGATCGGTGCCTGCGTAGGAAATCGACAGCTCGCGATTGAGCGCCTGTTCCGGTTGATACAATGCGCCGCATATCTGCGACTTCGGGGCAAGACTGTGCAGCAGAAAAGTTGCGCAGCGGCTAAATGCGCCTTGGGTAAACGCCTCGTCGATGAGCGGCGGGCGAAAGCCTTTCGCGATCGTGCCCGAGATGCGGACCGGTCCACTCGCGGGCTGCCAGCTCAGCGTCGCAGCCGGCGAGATGTGCATGAAGGAAACGCTGCTCGGCTCACCGAAGCCGGCGAGAATTTGTCTGGTGCCGCCCTGCGCCTGCACTTCGTAGCGATCCCAGCGCACCCCGGGGATGAACGACAGCGTCTTCCAGATGAACGCGTTTTGCGCGAACACACCGATCGAGGTCTTATCGCCGAGCGGCGCGGATGCGTTGAAGCCGCCGGGATACAGCGCGTTGTTGATCGTTGAATTCTGCGTGATGCGGCTGATCTCGCGCGACGAGTAGATCGATTGCACGCCGACTTTGAGCTCGTTGTCGATCGGACCGAAGCGAGCGCGCGACGTATTTGCATAATCGAGCGTCCAGGTATCGAACGCAGATTGATCGACCACGTTTCCGGTCGCGCTGTTGGCGAACGGCGTGTTGTCTTCCGGACGAATTAGATCGTGCAGCGTGGTCTGCGCGTAGCCGAGAATCATGCGCGAATCGATCCAGCTGCCGTTCTGATAGTTGAGCGCACCGGTCCATGTCTTGTCGTGGATCGTACGGCGCACAGTACCGAACACGCCGGGCTGACCGCCCGTGGCGTCGTACGGCTGGCGGCCGCTGTCGTCGAGTCCGGTGTAGCTCAACGTTATGCCGAGATGATCGGTCGCGAGAATGCCGATCTTCGCGAGAACGCTGTCGGTATCGGCTTGCGAATCGCGCAGCGGCTGGCCGTTCGACAGCGTGATGTCGCCCGACCGGCGCCGCACGCCGCTCGCGAGCAGATCCACGCATTCCGTCGGACGGCCGTACGCCATCAGCGAACCGAGCACTTCGTCGTTGTTATCTGCGTAGCCGCCTTTGATGCGAGCGCCGATTCGTTCGCCCGGCCGCAGTAGATCTTCCGCAGATTTGGTCGTCGCCGATACGCTGCCGCCGATTGCGCCGGAGCCGGAGGTGATCGACGGCCCGCGTTCCACATCGATCGTCTTCAGCAGCTCAGGTTCGAGGAACGTTCCGCCGAATCGATATTTCTCAAAACCTTTCGTCGCGCCGTCGAGGACTACCGCAACGTCTTCCGTATCGCTGAAACCGCGGATGTTGAACTTCATGCCGCTGGCTCTCGGGCCGCCGTTGATCGATACACCGGGTATGTCTTCGACCGGTTTGAAGATGTTCTCCGGCTGCCGCCGCTCGAGCGCCTCGCTGGTGATCGTCGTGCGCGATCGCACCGGATCGATGACGCTGCCGATCTCACGCTGATCGCTGACCACGGTTTCCTGCAACACTGTTTCCGGAACGCCGTCGCCTGTGCTTTGCGCAGACGCCGCGCAGGGACAGATCAAACACGCCAACATCCACATCGTCGATTGCGTACGCATCGACGAGCGCACGGGAACCGCGAAACCAGTCGCGCGCGCGGTCCGCGCTCGCGCTGCGAGCTGCAACTTCATGAAGATTCGCTTGAGGGGACGACGCAAACGAGCCCGGGGTCTCCTCCGGGCCCGTTCGGACGAATGCTGCTGTTACGCCACCCGGCGCCGTGCGATTGCGCCGATCGCTACCAGTCCCGCGGCCATCAATGCCCAGGTGCCAGGCTCCGGTACCGCGGCCACGCCTGCCGCATACACCGCAACTTGATCGAGGCTCAGGCTGGAACCCGAAGCGCCGAAATTGAACGTGTATGTCGAGCCGGGTGCAACACCGGTCCACGTCCAGAGCAGCTCTTTCTCCAGGCCCTGGCTTGCTGCTCCGCTGAACGTTTCCACCGCCGTCGCAGCGACGCCATTCAACGTTGCCGTTGCCAGCGCTTCCGTTCCGAGCGAAGCGATACGCAGATAGACGTTATAAGACGGCGCCACCGTTGCGCCGCTCAACGTAACGTCGAAATCGGTCGCTGCGGAAAAGCTGTAGAAGTTGCCGCCGCCGGTGAGAAAGCCTGCACCGGTGGTCTCGGTAATCGACCCCGCACCTGCGATGTCGGGCGTTGCGTCGGTCGGATAGAGGTTGAAGAAATTCCATTCGGCATATGGACCGATTGCACTTGCGATCCACGGGTGCGTCGCGTTCTCGCCGATGCCGCTGCCGGGTCCGGCAGCGCCATCCCACACGCCGATTGCAGCCAGCGCTCCGCCCATGGTGTTCAATGTGAAAACTGCGACAGCCGCAGCTGTCCACAGATTGATGCGTTTCATCTCGTACTCCTTGTTT
>JBBRGM010000554.1:0-3253 GCA_038240725.1 Burkholderiales bacterium
AAAGATGCTGAAGCCCGGCATCGTCTACAGCTACGACCTGAGCATTGCCGAAGGCGCGAACACGCATACGCTCGCTTCGCTCGGCCTACTAAAGAATATCCCGACGGCGAACGGCGGACCGGCAGGCGGCGAGCGTCCGCATCTGGCACTCGGATACAAAGAAGATTTTCTGCCGAGCTTTGCGCTTCCGCCCGAGAAGCTCGAGGATTTGCGCATCATCTACGGCTCGTGCCGCCGCCCGGTGAATGAGCATCCCGACGCGATGGCGATGATCGACGATCTCATCATCGCCGATCTGCAAAAGCCGTTGTACGAAGATGCGTTGAAGCGGCCGCACCAGCTCGTCCTCGGCGGCGATCAGATCTACGCGGACGATGTGTGGGGCGGACACATGGTGATGCTGAATCCGCTGGCGAACCAACTGGTCGGCACGTACAAAGATCCGCAATCCCCACATCCGGACGAGCTGATACCGCTCGAAACGATGCCGGTCGATCGCAAGGATCTCGTTGCGAGTCACCAGGAAGATCCGCTCAATCATCCAGACGGCTGGGCACCGGGTGGTCCGACGCACATACCCTGCGGCCTTGTTCCGTTTCCCGCGGGCCGACGCAAATCGCAGATCATGCGCGTCGCGCAGATGACGACCACGGACGGCGAGAGCCATCTGTACTCGTTCGGCGAATTCGCGGCGCTGTACCTCATGGTGTGGAGCAACGCGTGCTGGCCGGTGCCCACGCAATGGCCGAAAGCGAAAGATGTCTACGCACCGCCGGGTCCGCAGGGCAAGGTGACGCCGTCGCCGGAATACGAGTTTCCGAAGAAATGGGATGCGCTGACGGCAGACGACGTCGGCGAGAAGGAAGGCGCGAAGTACAAGGACTGCGCGGACAAGGAAGGTGCTGAGCTCGACGCGTGTGTCCTGCTGCAGCGGCAGAAAAAGCTCGAAGCGCGGTACGCGATCAAGGTCGAGCAGATGACCGACTTCTACAACGGGCTGCCGAAGGTGCGCCGCACGCTCGCCAACGTGCCGACGTACATGATGATGGACGATCACGACGCGACCGACGATTGGAACCTCAATCCGATCTGGGTCGAGCGCGTGAACAACACGACATTCGGCCGCGCCATCTTGCGCAACGCGCTGGCGTCGTATGCGGTGTTTCAGGACTGGGGCAACGACCCGGTGCGCTATCTCAGCGAGGACACCGCCGCGGCCGGCGATCCGAAGCGCATGCTCGACACGGTCGCCAAGATGTTTCCGGTGCGCGCTAACGCCACTGCGAAACCGGCAACCGTCGACGTGCCCGCGAAGCCCGTGGTCGACGCGCTCGACAAGTTCTACGGTCTCGATCAGCTGCCGAAAGCGCAGTTGAACGGCAGCTACGATCCCGTGACTCCGCCGATCAAATGGCATTGGTCGATCCAGGGACCGAAGCATCTGTTGGTCGCGCTCGACAATCGCACACGCCGCAGCTTCGTGTCGCGCGAAGGGCCGCCCGGCAACGTTTCCATTTCCGCGCAGACCGATCAGATTCCCGCGACGTTGCCGGCGGGTATCGACGTGCTCGTCGTCGTTGCGCCGCTGCAAGTGTTGGGCGCCGGTTTTCTCGACGAGCTGATTGCACCGACGGCATATCGCGTCTTCGACGGAGCGAAATACAGCAAGCTCAACCCGACGCCGAGCGATGCAGAAAAAGCGTCGGAACGCGAGGGACTCGGCACGCGCCGTATGGTGGGCACCGATCCCGACGCGATCGAAGCCTGGGCATTCGACCCGATCGCGCTCGAAGCGTTGCTGAAGCGGCTAGCTCCGCACAAGCGCGTAGTGCTCCTGTCTGGCGACGTGCATTATTCGTCGGCGAACGAGCTCAGTTACTGGACCAAAGGCAATGCGGTGCCGTCGCGCATCGTGCAGTTCACCGGCAGCGGCTTTAAAAATGTGATGCCGTGGTTCATCGGCGCGGTAGATCGCGTACTGTCGTTCGCGCAGCGCATGGTCCGCTCCAACATTGGCGCGGAGCGCATGGGCTGGAATAGCGCAGACGGCAAGGCGTTCGTCTTCAAAGGCGGACACAGCCTCGCCGACACGCCGCCGGTTCTGCGCCGCAAGCTCAAGAACTCGCCGATGCTGATGCCGACGTTCGGCTGGCCCGAGGGCACGACGGTAGATGCGGCTAAGCTGCCGGACTGGTCGTGGCGGTTGAAGCCGACGCTGGACGTGCGGCCGGAATCGCAGCGACCGCCGCCCGGGCAATTGCGCAAGCTCGACCCGCCCGAAACGCGCGTGCAATCGATCCTCGCCAATCATGCCGAACCGGGTAAAGAGCTGATGGCATACGCGACAATCGCCGCGCGTCACATGGATCAGTTCGACAAGCTGCGCCACTCGCGTCAGATTCTCTTCCGCTCCAACTTCGCGCTCGTGCGCTTCGAACGCGCGCCGGATCTGATCGCGGTGCACGAGGTCTACACCGTGCTGCCTGATCCTAACGCGGCGCCGGGTACGCCGGTGCAGGTGCTGCCGTATCTCGTGCAGCGTGCTTCGCTCGACGGTAAAGCCGAGGAAGTGCGCCCCGAATTGGCGCCGATGCAACCGCCCGCGTTCTAGCCTGGATAATTCATGAAGACGCCCCCTTCAGGCAGCGTGTCGATCGCGAATCTCTTCCTTCACGCACGCATGTTCCCGGTGTTACGCCGGGCTACTCGTATGCTGGCGGCCATCATTCCGAGTCCTTCATGAATTATCCAGGCTGATCCCCTTATGGCCGACGACCCCGCAAAGAAAGAGAGCAAGACGTTCCTGCAGAAAGCCGGGGGCGTCATCATCGATTTTGCCGACTGGGCGGGCGAGAAGCTCGGCGAGGACCGTGCGTTCAAGGCAATCTGCGACGACATGGGTCTCGACGTCAAGAAAACGCCGGAGTTTCCCAAGCTCACGCTGAGCGGCATCAAGGATTACGTTGCGAAGCCCAGCCCCGGTCTGGAAGCATGGATCGGCGTGATCGCCGACATCACCAAGCTGGTCGAGTCGATTCGGTCGGTGATCGACGCGATCGATCTCGGCGCGGAAGCGACCGCGGAAGAAACCTTCCAGACGTTCATCGATCTGCTCGCGAGCAACTACGTGCGCGATCGCTGGTTCCACTTGTACACGTGGATGGAGTTCGCGCGCTTCAGCACCGAACCGATGACCTTGTACGGTCCGCAAGGCACCATGGCCGTGCGCTTCTATGAATCGCTGAAAGCGCTC
>JBBRGM010000555.1:0-3230 GCA_038240725.1 Burkholderiales bacterium
AGTTCGTGCACAACGCAGTAGTGCGCGGCGAGAGGCGGCGGACAGGAAGGCCGACCCACCTGGGAACGGAGACGGCAGCACAGAGTTTGTAGCGCAGTCAGGCTCGACATGGGGCGCGTGGCCGCCCAGGTCTAATCGCGACGACGGGGTCGTCGCACTATTTTCGCCGCGGTCGCCCGACCGTAGCGCTCGGCGCTAATTGTATTGGCACCGTCCGTCTTCGCACAAGTTCGGTACGGCGCCAACAGCACACGCCAGTCGGCTCCTGCACTTGGTGCCGAACCTCAGATCATGTAATCGCCACCGTTCGGGTTGAGCGATGCGCCGATGAAGTAAGAACCTTCATCCGATGCCAGCAAAACAGCGGTCGGCGCGATCTCATCGACTCTGCCGGCGCGGCCGATCGGCAGCTCGGCGAGTTTGCGCTTGCGCCAGTCCTCGGGGATATTGCGGAACAGCTCCGTGTCGACCGGTCCCGGGCAAAGCGCATTCACCGTCACGCCATCGCGCGCGACTTCGTAAGCCAGCGATCGGGTGAAGCCGATTACGCCGGCTTTCGCCGCGGCGTAATGCGCCATCTCCGCCGCGCCTTTGTGCGCAAGTTGCGAGCTCGTGCTGATGATGCGTCCCCACTTGCGCTCGATCATGCCGGGCAGCACTTCGCGCGAGCACAAAAAGATGCTGCGCAGATTCACGGCCATCATCTCGTCCCACATCGCGGTTGGCATGTCGACGACGTTGGACGTGGTGTCGATGCCGGCGTTGTTGACCAAGATGTCGATGCGGCCGAATGCTTTTTGAACTTCGGCGATGGCGCGCTTGACCTGCTCTTCGTTGCTCACATCCGCCGCGACAGCGATGCCGACGACTCCCAGCGCGCGCACTTCCTTCGCAGTGGATTCCGCATTGTCTTTCTTCAGATCGAGAATCGCGACGTCCGCGCCTTCCTTCGCAAACGCGACGGCGATCGCGTGGCCGATTCCGCGTGCCGCGCCCGTAACGAGCGCCTTCTTACCGGTCAGTCGGTTCATAGTTGTCCACTCTGCGTTTCGTGCTGTTGTTGGGACTGAGCTGCGGCCGCGTTGGGCTGCTGCTCGCCGGGCGTAACTCCGAGAATACGTTTTGCCTCTTCTTGAAATCGCGTGAACGTGTCTGTCGTGGAATCCAGCGCCGCGACGTCGTCGTGCCGGAAGCAATGCACGATGTGGCCGCCGCCGAGATTTTCGGCCGGCGGCATTTCCGCCCGGCAGCGATCGATCACCAGTGGGCAGCGCGACGCGAGGAAGCAGCCCTTGGGCAGATTGATCGGGCTCGGAATCTCGCCCTTCAAGCTCACCGTTGTTTCGTACTTGATCTCCGGATTGGGGAGCAGCACCGACGATAGCAGCCCAACGCTGTAAGGATGCATCGGCTGCGCGAAGACTTCGGCTGTTGCGCCTTGCTCGACGATCATGCCGAGATACATCACGGCGACGCGATGGCTGACGAATCGCACGGTGCTGAGATCGTGCGATATAAAAAGGTACGAAGTTCCGAGCTCGGCCTGGATTTTTTGCAGCAGCTCGATGATTTCGGCGCGCGCGGTCGGATCGAGCGCCGACGTCGGTTCATCCAGTACCACGAGCTCGGGCCGCGTGATCATTGCGCGCGCAATCCCCACACGCTGTTGCTGACCCGCACTGAGCTCCGCCGGGTACAAGTTCAGCATGCTCTCGCTCAGTCCTACCAGGCCCACCGATTCGAGCACGCGATCGCGCCGCTCGTTTTTCTCCACTTCGAGCGCGATAAGCGGCTCTTCGATCGATCGGCCGATGCGCTGACGCGGATCGAGGCATTCGAACGGTTCCTGAAACACGAGCTGAATGCGCCCGCGCAACTCACTCCTGCGCTTGCCCAGCGTGATGTCCTTGCTCTGAAATCGGATGCTGCCTTCGGTCGCCCCGAGCAATCCGAGAATGCAGCGACCGACCGTGGTCTTGCCCGATCCGCTCTCGCCCACAAGTCCCAAAGTTTCGCCGGGCTGGATTTGGAACGATACGCCGTTGACCGCTTGAACGACCGCGCGCGCGCCGGGGATGGCGAAGTGTTTGTGCAGTCCGGCGACCTCGAGCAGCGCGCTCATCGCCGCACCACCGGGAAATGGCATTTGGAAAAATGCCCAGGCTGCAATTCGATCGACGGCGGCTCGATCGCGCGGCACTTGTCCTGCGCCTGCGGACAACGGTCAGCGTAGATGCAGCCGACCATGCCTTGCGTTTCGCGACGCTTGACGTCGGGCACTGTCCAGCGTCGCCGAAGCTCCGCACTGTGCGAAAAAGCGGCGAGCAGCATGATGGTGTACGGATGCGACGGCTGGAAAAAAAACTGATGGCGCGGTGCCACTTCCATGATCTGACCGGCGTAGATGACCGCGACGCGATCGCAGAAGTGCGCGGTGATGCCGACGTCGCGCGTGATGAACAGCATGGCGCTGCGTTGCTTCTCGGCGAGTGCGCGCAGAAGGTCGAGAATTTGCGCCTGCACGGTCACGTCGAGGCCGCTGGTCGCATCGTCGGAGATGACGAAGCTCGGCGAGCAGACGAGCGCCATCGCGATCACCACACGCTGTGCCATACCACCAGACAGCTCATGCGGATAGGCGTCGAGGCGTCGTACCGGATCGGGAATCTGTACCGACTTCAACATGTCGAGCGCGCGCTGCCGTGCTTCTTTGCGACCGATGTCGAGGTGCACTTGCGCGATCGCGGCGATCTGCTTGCCGATGGTCAGCAGAGGATTGAGCTCGCCGCGAGGATTGGGAACGATCATCGATAAGTCTTTGCCGCGAATGCGGCGCAGCTCGGGCTCGCTCAGTTTGCGCAGATCTTTTCCGTGAAACAGGATCTCCCCGCCGGTGACGCGGCTTGGCACCGGCGGCAGACCCAACAACGATCGCGCCAATGTAGTCTTGCCGGCGCCGGATTCGCCGACCACGCCGACGATCTCGCCGGGCAGTAGCGACAAGCTGAAATCGCGCAGCACGACGCGGTTCACACCCATCGCGGTGGGAAATTCGACCCGCAGATTGCGAATCGACAGCAGAGGCTGCTCGCCGAGCAGCGGCGGCGCACCCGATTCCACGACTGCGGGTGCGCCGCTCAATGGCCGATCCTCGGATCGATGACGAAGTAAATCAGATCCACCGCCAAATAGACGACCAGCGAAAAGATTGCCGAGAACAGCACAAATCC
>JBBRGM010000556.1:0-3227 GCA_038240725.1 Burkholderiales bacterium
AATCAAGGCGGCGAGATCGTCCTGCTCAATGTTCAAGCGGAGAACCAGTTCGGCTATCGCCGCGACGAGCTGTTGGGACAGCAGGTAAAGAACATCATTCCCGAGGGCTTCGCAGAAGGGCTGCTTGCAGACGGTCTTCGCTCCGCGGCCGATGCATTGGCGCAACAGATCGGTACGGGAATCGAGCTCACAGGGCGGCGCAAGAATGGCAGCGAGTTTCCCATCGAGATCATGTTGAGCCCCCTGAAAAGTGCCGAAGGAACTCTGGTCACGGCAGCGATCCGCGACATCAGCGTGCGCAAGAATGCCGAACAGCAACTGGCGCAAATGGAAGGCCGCTACCGCGGACTACTGGAGGCGGCGCCGGATGCGATGGTGGTCGTAAACGAGCGCGGTGAGATCGTTTTGTTGAACGTTCAGGCGGAGAAACAGTTTGGCTACCATCGTGATGAGCTCGCCGGGCAGGCGGTAACGAACATCATTCCAAACGGCTTTGCGGAACGGTTGCTCGCGGACGGTCGTCGATCCGCGGCCGATGCGTTGGCGCAGCAGATCGGTACGGGAATCGAGCTCACGGGGCGGCGGAAGAACGGCGGCGAGTTTCCCATCGAGATCATGCTGAGCCCATTGCAAAGTGCCGAAGGAACTCTGGTCACCGCAGCGATTCGCGACATCAGCGTACGCAAGAATGCCGAAAAGCATCTGGCGCAAATGGAAGCCCGGTACCGCGGGCTACTGGAGGCGGCGCCGGACGCGATGGTGGTCGTAAACCAGCGCGGTGAGATCGTCCTGTTGAACGTTCAGGCGGAGAAACAGTTTGGCTACCACCGCGACGAGCTCGCTGGGCAGGCGGTAACCAACATCATTCCAAACGGATTTGCGGAACGGTTGCTCGCAGACGGTCGTCGCTCCGCGGCCGATGCATTGGCGCAGCAGATCGGTACGGGAATCGAGCTCACCGGGCGGCGCAAGGATGCCACGGAGTTTCCCATCGAAATCATGCTGAGCCCTTTGGAAAATGCCGAAGGAATACTGGTGACCGCGGCGATCCGCGACATTACCAAACGCAATGGGGCCGAAGCGCATCTACTCGAAAAATTAGATGAGCTAAAACGCTCGAATGAAGAATTAGAGCAATTTGCCTACATCGCCTCGCACGATTTGCAGGAGCCGCTGCGTATGGTTGCCAGCTATACGCAGCTCCTGGCGAAACGATACAAAGGCAAGCTCGACGCCGACGCGGATCAGTTTATCGCTTTCGCGGTGGGCGGGGCCAGCCGCATGCAGCAGTTGATTCAGGATCTGCTGGCATATTCGCGCGTCGGGACGCAAGCGAAGGAATTGCTCGAGACCTCGAGCGAAGAAGCGCTGCAAGAGGCGCTCGTCAATCTGCGCGGTGCCATCGAGGAAAGCGGTGCTCTAGTGACGCACGACCGGCTGCCGTTCGTGCTCGGCGATGAGGCGTTGCTGGTTCAGCTGTTTCAGAACTTGATCGGCAATGCCATCAAGTACCGAAGACTCGCGATCCCGCTGGTGCATATCTCAGCCATCAGAGCCGAGGGGGAGAGATGGTTATTCTCCGTGCGGGATAACGGATTGGGAATCGATCCGCAGTACTTCGAAAGGATCTTCGGCATGTTCCAGCGACTACACACACGGGAGGAATTCTCCGGCACCGGTATCGGGCTGGCCATCTGCAAAAAAATTATCGAGCGCCATGGCGGCACCATCTCGGTCGAGTCGACCGTTGGCGCCGGTTCCACGTTCCGTTTTGCGTTGATGGGAATCCAATCAAAAATTATGCAGGCGGCTGCGGGAGGGGAGGCATGAGTGTCATCGGCGGCGAAGGTAGGACAATCGAATTGTTGTTGGTCGAGGACAACCCAGGTGACGTCCTCCTGACGCGGGAAGTCTTCCGCGGTACCAACAAGTACGTAAACATGCATGTGGTGTCGGATGGTGTGGAGGCGATGGCTTTTCTTCGAAAAGAGCGGCTCTACCTTAAGGCGCCGCGCCCAGACATCATTCTGCTGGATCTGAATCTTCCCAAAATGGACGGGCGCGAGGTGCTGGCGCAAATCAAGGCAGACGAGAGCCTGAAGATGATTCCGACTGTCGTGCTGACCACGTCCGACGCAGAAGCGGACGTTATCAAAAGCTATCAGCTTCAGGCGAATTGCTACTTGTGCAAACCGGTCGAGCTGGCGGCGTTCGAGACGCTGGTGAAAAGCATCAATGATTTCTGGCTGACCAGTGTCAAACTGCCGCGGACGTAGACTGGGTGCCTAAAGGACCGATCACCCGGCTGCTTCTGATCGAAGACAACTCGGCAGACGCTTTCCTGCTGCGTAGGATGCTCGACGAGCACGGTTCTCATAACATCGCAGTGGCGCATGTGCAGACCATGAGCGATGCTGAGAAACATCTCTCGGCGCACGCGGTCGACATTATATTGGTCGATTTAGGGTTGCCGGACGCGCAAGGACTGGGCGCCGTGCGCAGAGCCCACGCGGCAGCGCCGCGAATCCCGCTGGTGGTCCTGACCGGGTTGGATGACGAGTCGCTGGCTACGCAAGCGCTGCAAGAAGGTGCTCAAGAACATCTCATCAAAGGCCAGATCGAGGCGCGCGGGCTGCTGCGGGCTTTGCGCTATGCGGTCGAGCGCAAGGCCATGGACCAGGCATTGTTCGAGGAAAAGGAACGCGCGCAAGTCACGCTCAACTGCATCGGCGACGCTGTGATTTGCACCGACATCTCCGGCAACATCACGTTCCTGAATCTGGCCGCAGAAAAATTGACGGGCTGGTCTCGGCTGGAAGCGGCGGGCCGGCCGATGGACGAAGTCTTTCGCATTCTGGAAGGCGCGAATCGCGACACGCCGCCGAATTCGATGCAACTGGCGGTCGAGCACGATCGCGTCGAGCACCTGCCAAGCAACTGCACTCTGCTTCGGCGCGACGCAACGGAAATCCCGATTGAAGATTCCGTTGCACCTATTCACGACCGGGAGGGGCGGACGACCGGCGCAGTAATCGTGTTTCGCGACGTAAGTGCAGCCCGGGCGATGGCCCTGCAAATGACCCATTCGGCCGAGCACGATTTTCTGACCAGTCTGCCTAATCGATTGCTCCTCAACGACCGGATTACGCGCGCAATCACATTAGCGCATCGTCATCGCAAACAAGTTGCGATACTGTTTTTGGATCTCGATGGGTTCAAACACATAA
>JBBRGM010000557.1:0-3227 GCA_038240725.1 Burkholderiales bacterium
CTTCGGCGGGCGCAACGTGAGCGGCATCATGGGAGCGCTCTACACCAGCGTGGCGTTCGGTACCCTGATCGGTCCGAGCGCCGCGGGCTTCGCGTTCGATTTGAGCGGGCGTTACACGCTGCCGATTCTGATCAGCATCGGTGCAAACGTTCTCGCGGCCGCCATCGTCGTGGCGATGACGAAACCGGATGCGCTGAGCAGCGAGCACGCGCGCTGACAGCAATTGCGGGATCGCTATCCATTTGCACGAACGCGGTCGTCGTCAGGCGCGGGTCGGCGGCCGCGGGTCAGCACGCCGCCCGCGGCGATCAGCCGGTGAAAATATCGAGCGGCAAGAACGCCGAGACAATCAGATTCGGGACGTCGACCACCTGGCTGACTTTCAAGTCGACCGCGACGCTGATCAGACAGTAGGCTTGCTCGCGGGTGAGGCCGCGCGCGTCGACCAGATAGTCGATCATGTTCAGCAGCGCGTTCTTCGCGGCCAGGGTCAGATCTTCGGATTCGTTGCGCTTGCCGTCGCGGCTGACCGGAATGCCGGTGGTCGCATAGAAGCGGCGCGGCACGCCCATCTCCGGTGTGGTGAAAAAGCCCGCGTGCTCGTACGACGGATCGTTCTGGTTGCGCCGTCGCGCTTCTCCCTTCATGACCTCGAACTTGGCGACGAAGGTGGCGCTGGTTTCGACCGCGGTGCCGCACGATTCGCCGTCGCCCTGCGCGAAGTGCGCATCGCCGACGGAGAACAGCGCGCCGGCCTGGTAGACGGGCAAGTACAGCTTTGCGCCCGCAGTGAGCTGCTTGATGTCGACGTTGCCGCCGGTTTCATGCGGCGCGATGGTGCGCACTGCGGTGCCGGCGATCGCCGGGTCGGACGGCACGGCGGCGGTCGCATCCGGCGGCAGCACGGCGCCGCCTCGTGAGAGCAGATCGGCTTCGCGCGCATTGATCTTGGCGAGCAGCTCGTGCGAGGGCGCCACACCCATCACGCCCATGAACGGCGCGCCGGGAATGCGCACGCCGGGCAGATCCGGCGAATAGGCAAAGCCGCCGGACATTTCCCAGTGCACGATATGCGGCTCGGGAAAGTGTTCGCGCAGGAAACCGAAGCCCGGCATGATGAACGTAAAGCCGCGGCTCGCCGTATTGACGGCTTCGATCTTTATCGCGAGCAGGTCTCCCGGCGCCGCGCCTTCGACGTACACGGGCCCGGTCAATGGATGGATGCGGCCCATCTCCACCGTCAGCAATTCGGTCGCGGTCATGCCGGGCTTGATCTGCCGATCGAGTCCATCGATCGTTTCCATTTCAACCGTCGATCCAGACGCGATTCGCACCGCCGGCGCAATATCCGGGTGCCAACGGTTGTGCCCTTTGCCCTCTTGTAGTGCGAGCGGCTGATCGGGATGGAGGTGAATATGCGCTGTAGCCATAGGGCCGCCTTATCGAGTGAGGAATCGTGCGGCGACGTTGCAATCGCCGCGCCAGTTCGACAGACAAGTGCAGTCCGGGGTCAGGGCTTTAGCGAGCGGAGGGTGCCAAGCGAGAGGGCCCTGCCCTCTCGCGCTCTCTGGGAGTATTTTTACAACGCACTGATCAACAGCGTTTAGGATTTCATGGCTGCCGAAGCCGCGCTAACGTGACTTCACGGTACGGCCTGGAGAGGCGATGACCGTCAACGTAATGGGGCCGGTGGGCGTGAGCTCATCGGCCCTTTGCGTTTCAGTCTGCCGCCGTTTACGGATTGGGAATCTCCTCGGGGCGCAATGCTTCTCCTTTCCAGAGCATGAGTTAGCCATTGCTCAAGGTCGTACTTGGTGATCCTCGCAACGCTGCGGTTGCCAAGTAAGAGATGCCATTCATTTCCTACTTCGCGCCGTACGCGCTGCCGTTCGAACTCCTCGATCTGGCGTCGAAAAGAGCGATGCCCTCATCAGGGCATGGGCTCGACCTCGCCAGAAGGCTACGACTAGATGAAGCTATTGCGAGATCCCTGGAATGGCGTAGTTGCGAAATTTTGCGTACTTCTCGCCGATCTTCCGTGCGTCCCTATACTCCGGCGAGTTAAACCACCCTTGGAGTTGCTCCATGCTGTCCCAGACGTGAATAACCACGCGCGATTTCGGCGGCTCTCCGGCGAATGCAGTGGCGGTACCGGCCGCTAGGTATCGTCCGCCGTGCGCTTTTATCGACGCCTGAGCAGGCGGCAGATATTCCGTCTTGTAGCCCTCCGGATCTGTGACGTCGTTCTCGGCGACAAAGTAAACGGGGGGCTTCGCTTGAGCATGAAGGCTCTGAATAGCGACTGCGCCTATTGCGATGCCTGCCAGCATTGATACGGCTACCATGCAGTGGGTTTTCATCGTCTCCTCCATGCTGCTGTTTGCAGCATTGGATCATAGCGCGGTTACGGAAAGCGCCTGAGACTATCGGCCGATGGAGAAGGTCGCTCGCGGTGCGGGCTGGATGCCGCTGTCTCAGAAATTCCGTGGGTATCGAAATACAAAACGAGCTTCGTCGAAGCCATCGGGGCACTGGCGGTTCGCGTCGAACGACTGGTGAGGAACCAATGCCGCAGCGGCGCTATCCCTACATACCACGAGCAGTGACATTGCCGTCGGACACTAATGGAACCGCCGCGCGTCAGAACCCTGGTTGTGTTCGCCACCGGTAGCGATGGCAGCGCGACCTAACGGATGAGCTGCACTGACGGTGGAGTGACTTGCGGAAGGAGATGTGTAGATGAACTGGGACGAGTCCTGCAACGAGCGCTGGCGCTTCTTGGAACCCGCAACCTTCGCGACTGTCTTCTAGAGCATCGCTTATCACGTTTTCTGCGGCTTTCCTGAAGGTGCCGTGACACTGCGTTGGTGCCGTGCGGGTTCTGCGTTGATCCAGCGCGGTGTTCGCGCAGCGTGCCGAATTTGGGTCTCCGTCCTAATCATTGCACTCGTATGAAAATCCATCTGTTCATCGTTCATCTACTATTAGTTTGCATCACCGGTTGCGCCTCTTTGTACATCAACCGTGAGCCGTTACCGATCGCCGAGGTGGTGAATCTCAGCAAGGCGCAATCCGACCAGGACGTTATTCAGCGCCTCAGCGCTTCGCGAACGACATATGCTTTGCGCGGCTCGGATTTCGGCAAGCTGAAAGCGCTCGGTGTGCACGATCCCGTACTCGACTTTATGCAGCAGTCCCTCGTTGCCGAGATGGACCTGCTCACCCGC
>JBBRGM010000558.1:0-3214 GCA_038240725.1 Burkholderiales bacterium
CCGCTGCGAGATCTGGCTGTGCCATCGATGGGGCGGCGGTGACGCCGGCAGTCAGTGCAAACAAAATAAGGAGTCGAGTCTTCGGGATTTTCATGATGTCCTCCAGGCAGGTTGTCGGTTCTACGACGTCATTCCCGGCAATGTGATCCACCGGGCGGTTCTTGCGCTGTGCTCGGCGGCGTGAGGCCGCGCAACGGACCCTCCTTAGGAAACCTGTAACGCAGGTCGATCACATTACTGCTGACAGAACGCAACAGCGGACGCTCCCATTGCACCGGCAGACGCTGCGGCTTCTCGCTATCGATCTGTAGCGCACGCGCCCACCATTCAGGGGCGATCGACGTTGTTACATGGATGTTGCAGCCGAGAACCATGTTGTGCCGAGCGATGGTCTGCATGAACGCCCTCATCGTGAATTGGATAGACCGATGCCGTCGCCGCTGAGATCGCGGAACAAGCACACCCAAGTGCCGCCAGGAACTGCGGAGATTCTGTGAGGCGCCGACCGGGGAGGAAGGATACTCTCGCCACCTCGTCATTCGCTCCGCAGCCTGGCGAGCACGTCGACTGTAGCGAAACGCGCGCGCGAAAGATGTAAGGCGAACACTCATACGAGTGTGGGAGAGCGCGCAAATTTTCGCTGGCGGAAGGCGAGAAAATGTCGTGAGTCGTCCGGCTCGCTAACGCATGAGCAGTTCGGCTCTCTAACCTATGAGCAGTTCGCTGCTAGTCCTCATCTGGCTCGGGACCGAAACGCATCGAGCTTTCGCAGCGCGGCGAGCTTGACCCGCCTTGCCGCTCTGCGCCGCTTCGTAGATGGCCGCCATGATGCGATGATCCTGTAGGCCTTCCTCGCCGCCGGTGTAAGGGTCGCGGTCCTCGCGTATGCATTGCGCCATGTGGTCGATCTCGAGGGCGAACTGGTTCTTCTCGGGAACGCCAGGGTGCTCGCGCAATTCCGCCGCCCCGTTTGCATGCGCCGCTTCCATGCGCAGTCCGCGATCGGAAAATCCGGGGTCCATGCCGAACCAGCCTTCGGTTGCATGCACGCGGTATCGCTTGTCGTTGAACGCGTCGTAGCTGCCTACGTTGCTCGCCAGAACGCCGGAGGGGAATCGCAGCTGAAACATGACGCTCTCTTCCACCTCGACAAAGCGCGGATCGTTCGGTGTGGAGTACATGAACGCACGCACTTCTTCGGCTCCTCGCCGGTGATGAAGCGGACGGTGTTCAAACAGTAGATGCCGATGTCGGGCAGCGCGCCGCCGCCTGCCAGCGCGCGTTTGAGGCGCCACTGGCCGGGTGTGCCCTGCCGCTGCGTGTTTGCCGCTTCGATCAGTTTGACCTGACCGTACTGACGGCTGCGCGCCATCTGTTTAATTCGGCGATTATTCGGCTCGTACTGAATCCGATAGGCGATCATCAATTTGCGCTGTGCGTGCTTGCACGCGTCGATCATCTGTACGCACTCAGCAGCCGTGTTCGCTATCGGTTTTTCGCACGCCGCGTCCGGTCGCCATGAGGAAATTGCGGCGTGTAAACGATGGCAAAAGCAGCTTCATTGGTGGTCTCCTGGTGTCGGCGCATAAGGAAAAGAACGCAGCGAGAACCCAGTCCAATGCTGCGAGAATACGGCGCGCGCACGGCAAATTTTCTCGACCGTCTGCACTGAGCGTGCCATACAAAGAAAAAATTAGGGCTGCGGCAAATGGCGCTGGCTTACAAGGGGGATCGTTTGAAACGCAACGAGGCGGCGCGCAAGGAGCACGCGCGCCTTCGCAAAAATTGCCCGTTTGCGCGTAACGTTTGCTAGGGTGCGGCCGTCTCAGCGCGGTGCTGAGCAGTTCGATGCAAGCGTTGCGTCAGCCTGCTTATCGCGCGACGGCGCGCGTGCGCTCTTCGCGAAGCCGAGCGCGCGCTGCGCATCGTCGTTCGGCTCGGAGGCGATGCCGTTTACGTCCAGCCGCCAGCGATCCATGTACTGCTCGGGTCTGATCAGCTTGATCTTGCCTTCAGCTAGAAATTTTTCCAGCGCCGGGTCGGCAAACGGCTTGGTCACACCGGCCTCGAATGGGGCGAAGAAATCGTCCCAATGTACCGGCAGATACGCGCGCGGTTTGACGACTGGTGCGACGAGCTGTGCAACCGCGAGGCCGCCGGTGCCGATCCACAGGTCGACGTGATCGAGCTCGGCTTCGCGCATCGCCGTTTTGAGATTTTCCAGCGGCGCACCATAGTCTGTGCCCTCGACAATGATCGACACATTCAGATCGGCCGGGCTGGCCGAGTTTTGATAGAACCAGCTATAGCGTCCTTGCGGGCCATCCACCGTAAACAAATACGCGCGATTGCCGCCGCCGTTCGGAAAGTCCTCCGCGACGCCGGCGTGCAGGCCGCCGCTCTCGGCGTCCAATTGCGGTTGATTGCACAACTCCACTGGATTGTGCTGTTCCGGATTGTTGAGATCGCCGCTATGATTCCAACGCACCACGCGCACGGTCACGCCGGGCGACAGCTCGATGGTTTCGCCGCCATACAACGCCTGGCATCGCTCGACCGGGATGCCTTGCGCAATGGCTTCCAGACAAGTCGTCTTCGATCCGAGAATAGGCGCGCCGGTCAGCTTTGCCCAGGTGGCCGTGTCGAACGAATGATCCCAGTGGCTGTGGCCGGTGAATAAAAGGTCGACCGATCGCGCTCCGCCGAGCGCGTTCATCACGCGCGTGACCGCCGCGGCATCGGGCGTGTGCGGATGATGCGTAAACGCGTATCCGCCGCCACCGCCGAAAAATTCCGTGCGCGGAATGCGCGTGATGTAACCATCGGTAAGTACGTGCAGCGGGCCGAGCTCGTAGTAAATATTGGTGACCGACAGCCACGTAATCGATACATGGTCCGGCGCCGCCGCTCGCTCCGGCGCGTCATCGGCCGGCGCCGCGCTCGTACAAAACGCAACTGCGGCAATTGCGCCGTAGCGACTGAACAGACTCGATACCTTCACTTGCGCCTCCTCTCTGATTAAGCTGAATCGACATCGAGCTGATGCCCGCTTCGTAGAAACGCCGCTGGTGTGGGCGAAAAAAAGCGGAAGCTGCGCGCTTCCGCCTCGGTCGCGATTCGCGCTATTTTTGGCCGTGTTCGTTTCTCAGCTTGTCGACACAACTACGTTTGTCGGCGTCGCCGAGATTCTCGCATTTCTTCAAGTCCGAGAGGT
>JBBRGM010000559.1:0-3211 GCA_038240725.1 Burkholderiales bacterium
CCCACGATTCGGGTCGAAGACGTGCAGATGCACGAGAAGATCTACGGGCCGATCAAGCCCGGCGAAATCGTTCTGTTCAGAAGCGGCCACACCGATGCGCATTACCGGCCGCTGGTGCGAGGCGTCGAAGATCCGGCGACCGCGGCACCGCTGAATGGACACGCCGAAGGCTGGCCCGCGCCGCTGCCCGAGACGGTGAATTACATCATCGACAAGGGCGTGAAGTGCATGGGCACGGACGGTTCTAGCATGGGCTCGGTGGTCGGCGAAGAAGCCGTGGTGACGCACTGGGCGGCCGCATCGCGCGAAGTGCCGTGGATCGAGTTTCTGACCAACCTCGGCACGCTGCCGCCGACCGGTGCGTTCTTCGTGTTTCTCGCACCGAAGTTCGAGGGCAATCATGGCGGGCCAGGACGCGCGATCGGCATCTTGCCTTGAGCGCTATTCCCTGAGCCGCACGGATCTACCCATTGCGAGGTAGATTAAGAAAACGGTGCAGCGTTTGCGTTGCGCCGTTTTCTTTGCGACCGCGAAGGCTGCTTTCTTCGCCGTCAATCCGTTTTGGTTTTGCTTTTGAATCGGCAGTCGAGAATGTAGATCTCAGCGCTGCGGCAGCCAGCCGAGCGACTTCGATATCACGGCGGCGATGTCCGCCAGTGCGCGCCGCGCCGCAGGTATGCTGACCCTCGCGTCACGCTGCTTCAGATAGACGATGTTCAGCGCTGCCGCGACACCGAAGTGGTCGAAGATCGGAAAGCAGATGTCGACGACGCCGCCGAGCGTATCGCTCGGGCCTTCGTCGTAACCGCGCTTGCTGATGGCATTGAGGCGCGCGGTTAGTTGCCGGCGGTACGCCGCCGATTTCACGCGCGCTCCGAGCAGCTCATCGAGATACAGCACGAACCGCTCGTCCCGAGCGAACGCGGTGATGGTGCGCGCAGAAACGCGATCGTCTTGAAACGCGAAATGCGCGCCTTGGCGCACCAGCGCGCTCATCGGCTCGGGCGGCTCCGCCCGTGCCAATACTACTAGCCGCGCATCGTGATGCACGGATAGATGATTCGACTGGCCGGTAGTCTGCGCGAGTGCATGCATGTGCGGGATTGCGGCATCGAGCAATCGCTCGACCGGGGGATGCCGCTGAGCGAGCTCGAACAGACGCAACGTCAATGCATAGCTCGCATCCGCGGGTCGTGCCAGGAAGCCGCGACGCACCAGAACGTCGAGCATGCGAAAAAGCTCGCTCGGCGAACGGTTAAGTCGACGCGCGATTTCCTGGAGACCCAGTCCATGTTGCTCTGCAGCGAGCATTTCGAGAATATCGAGGCCCTTTTCCAGAGCCGGCGCTGCGTAGACGATGCGCGATTTGCGCTTTTGTTTAGTCGTGGTGGGCGGCATTTTGATTGACAAGAGAGCAGGGGGTTTTTATATTTGAAAGCCGATTTTACTTATAAAGTAAACGGCGGCGCTGTATTCTTGTTTGATTCAAGGTAAATTTGCAAGCCGTCGCCCCATGCACGAGCGTAACCCGGCGGCGCGACTCGACGGATGGCGGGCACGTTGCAGTGGAAGGGCCGTTTAGTCGGCGTGAATTCGTGCAAAGTCGTACAGCAGGTACAAGTTGTATATAACCAGGAGGAGAGAAGCATGATGAGCATTTCGTCCACACTGAAATACGCTGTCGCCGCAATCGGCATGGCAGTCGGCACGAGCGCATTTGCCGCACCCGACGCAGGTTTTCCAGCGCCGACCGGCGATGCTGCCTACGTTCCGGAAGGATCCAAACTCGAACGTCTGTTCGACGGCGGCTGCATATTGACCGAGGGCGTCGCCGCCGGTCACGACGGCATGATCTACTTCAGCGACATCACGTTCACGAAGTTCTGCAAAGATCCGAGCGGCAAGTTTCTGCAGGCGGGCAACATCTGGAAGTACAACCCGAAGACCAACGAGTTCAGCGTCTTCCGCAGCCCGAGCGGCATGTCGAACGGCCTCAAGTTCGATCGCGACGGCAATATGATCGCCGCACTCGGTGCCGACTACGGTGGCCAGATGCTGATTAAGACCGACATGAAAACCAACAAGTCGTACATTTTGTCCGGACTGTATGACGGCAAGCCGTACAACGCGCTGAACGACATCGCGATCGATGAGAAAGGGCGCATCTATTTCTCCGATCCACGCTATCTCGGCCACGAACCGATATTCCAAGACGGCTACGCGGTCTACCGTCTGGATACCGACGGTAAAGTCACGCGCGTAGTTACCGATTGCGGCAAATGCAACGGCGTGCTCGTCTCGCCGGATCAGAAAACATTGTTCGTGATCGGCAACGATAACGGCTGGTTCGAATTTCAGAACCTGAAGGAAGGCGAAAAGACGCTGCAGGGCCATCATCAGCTGCAGGCGTATGACCTCGGCGCGGACGGCTCGGTCAGCAACCGCCGTGTGATCATCGATTACACCGCAGGCGACAAGCCTTGCAGCGGCCCGGACGGCATGACGGCGGATAGCGAAGGCAACATCTGGCTCGCCTCCCGTTGCGAACATCGTCCAGGCATTATCGCGATGACGCCGCAGGGCAAAGAGCTGGCGTACATTTCGACCGGCAAAGAGCTGCCCACCAACGTCGGCTTCGGGCGCGGTGCGGATTCGAATATTCTCTACGTTACGTCAGGCCACAGCTTGTATCGCATCAAGACCGGGAAGAAGGGGTATCAGCTACCTTAAAAGTAGCGGTGACACGCCGTAGTAGTAACTAGTGAGTTCGGGGGGCGGGACGACGTCGGATGCGTCCCGCCTTATCGTTACAGTTCAGTCCGACAGATCAGGATGCCTCTGCCATGACCCAGTCAGCCACGGAAACGAACCAGACCAAAGATCGTAACAACAACGTTCTCAGTCCCGCGCAGGTCGATGCTTTTCAGCGCAACGGTTACCACTTTCCCTTGCGTGCGCTGTCGACGGAGCAGGCCCTGGCCTATCGAAAACGCCTGGAAATCTCCGAGGCAGCGCTCGGCGGCGCTTTACGCGGCTCGCTGCGTGCCAAGCCGCATCTGCTGTTCACCTGGGCGAACGAGCTGATCAGACTTCCCAAAGTCATCGATGCGGTCGAGGATATTCTCGGTCCGAACCTGCTGGCGTGGAGCAGCAGCTTTTTCATCAAGGACGCGCACGATCCGAGCTTCGTATCCTGGCACCAGGATTCGAC
>JBBRGM010000560.1:0-3204 GCA_038240725.1 Burkholderiales bacterium
GAAGGAGATCCCCGAAATCGAAACCATGTTCGCCGTAGTGGCGCCCGGCCTGGATCGTCCGAATCCGGTGAATCTCGGCGTCGCGTTCGCGGTGCTCAAGCCGTGGAACGAGCGCAAGCGCTCGCAGCAGCAGATCACGAAGGAACTGGGGCCGAAGTTATTCGGCGCATTGCCAGGCGCGTTGTCGTTTGCGCTCAACCCGCCGTCGCTTGGCCAGGGCTTGTTAGACAAGCAGGTGCAATTCGTCATCTACGGCAACAGCTTTGAAGAACTGCAGCAAAGCGTCAACAAGATGATGCCCAAGCTCGCCACATTCCCCGGAATCACCGGTCTCGATACCGACCTCAAGCTCAACAAGCCGCAATTGGCGGTCAAGATCGATCGCGAGAAAGCCGCAGCGCTGGGCATTTCCATGCAGGCCATCGGCCACACGCTGGAGACACTGTTAGGCGGCCTCGACGTCACACGCTACAAGCACGAAGGCAAACAGTACGATGTCGTCGTCGAGATGGAAGATGCGAAACGGCGCCAGCCGAGCGATCTCACGGCGATTTACGTGCGCAGCAGCAGCGGCGATCTCGTGCAGTTGTCCAACTTGGTGGCGTTAACCGAAACGGTCGGACCGAAGGAGCTCAACCACTTCAACAAGCTCAGGGCCGCGGTAATCAACGCCAATGTTGCGCAAGGCCACAGCCTGGCCGAGGTGCTCGACTACATGAATAAGCTGGTCAAGACCGAGCTGCCGCCGACCACACGTACCGATCTGGACGGTGCCTCGCGAGAATTCAGCGAAGCCGGCGGCCAGTTGGTGTTTACTTTGATACTCGCACTGCTGGTCGTCTATCTCGTCTTGTCGGCCCAATTCGAAAGCTTCGTAGGCCCACTGGTAATCATGTTCACGGTACCGCTGGCGTTCACCGGTGCATTGCTGACCATGTGGATCAACAACAAGTTCGGGCATGGCGGGGCGCTCAACGTGTACAGCAAGATCGGCCTGGTCATGCTGATCGGTCTGATCACCAAGCACGGCATTTTGATCGTCGAGTTCTCTAACCAGCTGCGCATCAAAGGTATGGAGAAATTCGATGCCGTCATCGAAGCGTCGACCTTGCGTCTGCGTCCGATTTTGATGACCACCGCGGCAATGGTGCTCGGCGCGTTGCCGTTGGCGTTAGCAACCGGCGCGGGTGCGGAATCGCGCCAGGCGATCGGCTGGGTGGTCGTTGGCGGCTTGCTGCTCGGCACTTTGCTGACGTTGTTCGTGATCCCGACCATCTATTCGGTTTTGGTGCGCAAGGTTCACCTGCCCAGACTCGAGGACGTCGATGCGATCGTGCTGCCGCCCAGTGTTGCGGCTGGCGGTGCGGCGCTGGGGCCGCATCAGCGGCGCGAAGACTAGGCTACGAAATCAGGTTCGGTTGAACGGCGGCTGCTCGCAAGGCGGCCGCCGTTTGCTTTCGTATCGCCGCTTCTTCCCAAGCCGCGCCTATACTTCCTGCAACGAGCCAACACGGAGGAATGATCGCAAATGCCACATCAAGCGCTGAATGTCGGAATCGCCGAGCAGATCGGAAAATACAGCGATGCAATCTCAGTTGCGCCGAACGCGCGCTGGATCTACAGCGCCGGCACACCCGGCCTGCGTCTCGATGGAACGCTGCCTGAAGGCATCACGGCGCAGTCCGAACAGGCCTGGATCAACATCATTACGATCCTGCAAAAAGCCGAGATGGGCGTGGCCGATCTGGTGAAAGTAACGCACTATCTTTTGCGCGCCGAAGACATCAAACCCTATGTCGCGGTTCGCTCCAAGTTCCTCGGCGATGCGCGCCCGGCTTCGATGTTGATGATCGTGACCGAGCTGGTGAAGCCCGAGTATCTCGTCGAAATCGATATCTGCGCAGCCAAGATCTAGCGCGGGCAATCACTTTCCACGTGTGTAACCGCTAGCATCTCCAGGCGCCCGCCACTGTTGTTTCCTGTCCCCGTCGTTCAGTACGTTCGAACGAACCAATCGAATTCTTCCGCTATTAACGGCCCCTGACCGCCCCTATATTGATTGTTCTGGGTCGTTTATCGACGGCCTTGCATCAAGGAGACAGTTCCAATGATCGCATTGCGCAAGAGTCAGGATCGCGGCCACGCCAATCACGGTTGGCTCGACAGCTACCACACGTTCTCTTTCGCCGATTACTACGATCCGGCTGAGATGGGGTTCGGTCCGCTGCGCGTCATCAACGAAGATCGCGTCGCGCCGGGTATGGGCTTCGGCAAGCATCCCCATCGCGACATGGAAATCATCAGCTATGTGCTGGAGGGAAAGCTCGAGCACAAGGACAGCATGGGCACCGGCTCGGTCATCCGGCCGGGCGACGTGCAGCGGATGAGCGCCGGCACCGGGGTCACGCACAGCGAGTTCAACCCGTCGCCGGACGAGCCCGCGCATTTTCTGCAGATCTGGATAGAGCCCAGCCAAGTCGGCATCGCGCCGAGTTATGAACAGAAGGCGTTCCCGGCGCAGGAAAAGAAGGGACGTCTGCGTTTGATCGCCTCGCCCGACGCTTCGGAAGGCTCGGTCACGCTGCATCAGGACGCGCGCCTTTACGCCGGCGCGTTGAGCGACGATGACGCCGTCAGCTATGCGCTCGCAGAAGGACGTAAGGCATACGTTCACGTCGCACGCGGAACCGTGCAGGTCAACGGCACTGCGCTGAACACCGGCGACGGTGCGCGGATTACCGACGAGCGCGAGTTGCGCTTCTCGAATTCGAGCGATGCCGAAGTTCTGTTATTCGACATGGCGTGATCGCCCGACTGCATCGCGCATTAAGCGGAGACAAAAATGCTTACAACTGAGCTGGAACCTCGAAGAGTCGCGCTGGTTGCGTCCGCCCACAAGGCCGAACCGGCGCCGGGGCTGATTGTCGATCGCCCGCTACCGGGACCGGAAGTCGATTACGTTAGTCCGTTTTTGATGATCGATCACTTTGGTCCGACACCGGTTGCCGCAGGCAGCAGCGGCGGCCTCAATCCACATCCGCATCGCGGCTTCGAAACCGTGACCTTGCTTTTCGACGGCGCGATGGAGCATCACGATTCGCTCGGCAATCACGGTTTGCTGCGACCCGGCGATGTGCAATGGATGACGGCAGCGAGCGGCATCGTGCACGCTGAATATCACGAGCGCGAATTCGCCGAACGCGG
>JBBRGM010000561.1:0-3199 GCA_038240725.1 Burkholderiales bacterium
CTCGAGTTGAGCGACGCAGCCGGCGCTGCAGTGTTTGCCAGCAGCATCGCAGTGCCCGCAAACGGCTACGCGAATCTGGCACTTAGCCGGATTCGCGGATTCGAGAAACTCGCGCAGCGTTTCAAAGGTACGTTGAGGGCGACCGCGAATTCGGCGGATATCGCTCTCATCGGTTTGCGCGGGTCTTCCAACGAGCGCGGCGAAGTCGTGATGACTGCGAGCGAAGCCATCGACGAGGCCACCATTCATCCGAATGCAATGCTCGTGTTTCCCGAGCTATTGCGAGGACCGGGCTATAGCACGCAGCTCATCGTATTGGACGCGCTGCCGGAAACCGCTGCTCGCGTCGATCTGCTGACCGAGACCGGGCAGCTAGCGCCATGATCGAGTGATACTCACTTAACGCTACTTCGAAGGGGTACGCGGCGCGGCGCCGTGTACCCTACCTTGCTTCGCTGTCGTGCCCGAGACAGCATGTAGCGGCTCGGCTGCCGCTCATGCCATATATTGGCACGTTCATGCTAATATCTGGCATGTCCATCGCCGCCGCCCTATTCTCCGACAGCCAGTCTCGCGTGTTCCGCTGGTTATTTGGACAACCCGAGCGCAGCTATCACTTGAGCGAGTTGCGGCGCCTTACTGGCTTGGGAAGCGCGTCTCTGCAACGCGAGCTCAATCGGTTAGCGGATGTTGGACTTGTGCGTACCGAACGGGTCGGCAACTTGCGCCGATTCCAGGCTAACCCGGAAAGTCCGATTTACGATGAGCTGATCGGCCTCGCGCGCAAGACGCTTGGCGTCCAACCAATGTTGCGCGAGGCACTTTTGCCGCTAGCTCCCGATCTGCAAGCAGCATGGATTTACGGTTCAGTAGCGAAAAAATCAGACACGGCAGCAAGCGATATCGACGTAATGCTAGTCGGCAAGAATCTGCTGCTCGGCAAGGTGCTGGAGTTGCTTATACCGCTGGAAGCGCAACTGGGGCGAAAGATCAATCCCACGTGTTTCACGCCCGCCGAATTCAAGCGACGCCGCGCGCAGCCGGACTCGTTCGTCAATCGTGTTTTGGCGCAACCGATCCTTCCATTGATGGCAGATGATCTTGAGCCTGCCAACGCTCGATAATTTAGTACGCATCGGGCAACTAAAGTCCGAGCCACGCAACGATGCTGAAGTCACTCGCATGCTGACGATGGCGCGCACTCGGCTTGCCGATGCGCGTTTGGCTGGTCCGTCTGCTGAAGGCCGGTTCACCAGTGCGTACAGTGCGGCGCATGCTGCGGCCTTAGCGGCCCTTCGCTGGCACGGCTATCGAAGCGAAAATCGGTTTACGGTGTTCCAATGTTTATCCCATACGGTGAATTGGCCGGCCTCGCGCTGGCGAGTATTGGATGCGGCACATCAGAAACGTAATCTGGCCGAATACGAAGGCGTGCTGGACATAGAAGAATCGACGATTACAGAGCTATCCGATTTGGCGGACGAGCTAATCGCCGACGTGTCGAGGCTTGTCGATTCTTAGTCACTTCGTGCTCGCTGCGCTGGTTTGCTCAACGAGGTAAATCAAGGCGTGCGCGGCGCACACACTTTTTATTTCTCGATCGCTGCGATGCACTAGACCTCGACACGCGTGGTAATCGCATTACAGCGGGCGCTACAACCGTCCGAGAAAATCCTGCTTACCGAGCTCGACGCCGCATTGGCGCAAAATGTCGTACGCGGTGGTCGCGTGAAAATACAGATTGGGCATAACGTGATTCAGCAGATAAGGCATGCCTTGCATCGTCTTCGTGCTGGTTCGCGTTTGCCACGATACCGTACGGTCTTCAGACCCGTCGATTTGCTCGGGCTTCAAAGATTCGAGGTACGCAACCGTCTTGCGCAAACGCGCGCCCAAGTCGGCGAAAGATATTTCGTTGTCCTCGTACGCGGGTGCGTCGGCCTGCGCCAATCGCGCAGCACCGCCTTTCGCACTATCGCTGGCGACCTGCACCTGCCGCAGCAACTGGAACATGTCGGGATAAAGACGGGTATTGAGCAGCACGGCCGGATCGATTTTCTTCGCTTCGGCATGCGCGGCGCCCTTTTCCAGAATGGCGCCGAGGTTGGTCAACACACGGACGAACACCGGAACGGACGCTTGGTACATGGATATTTTCAAGGGAATCTCCTGTGAGGGAACTGATGCACGCCCGGCACTATAGGACCTTAGCGCCTGGCGCGTCGGCATTTCGCTGGCTGCAAGAAACTTTATAGGCCGGCGCTGCGCGGGTTCCGAAACGGATCGCGCAACCCGGCTACACCGCATTTATCGACGCATTTGGGAGATGATAAAACTTAACCGAGGGATGGGCATCGAGCGCTCTATCGGCTTCGTCAGTGCGCGGCGGCGTGGTGAAGGGCGCACGTCGTCGGAGTACACGGGACGGCCGCGCAACTTCAGGGTTTGTCGTACCAGTCCTCATCATCGCCACGCCGCATGTGAGCGCCACTTTCTCATGAACCGCACGTCTCACACCGCATGATGAATATCTTCAAGTTTATCGTCGGCGCCGCGTTATTGCTCATCGTGCTGCGTGAGGTGTTCGAAGTCATCTTGCTCCCGCGCCACGTGATTCGGCGTGTGCGCCTGGCGCGGGTTTTCTTCCGCTCCACCTGGAAGGCGTGGTCGAAGATCGCGCATCATCTGCCGCAGGGGCCGCGACGCGATCTGTTTCTTGCGCACTACGGACCGTTGTCGATGGTGCTGCTGATCGTGCTCTGGGCGTCCGGCCTCATCGTCGGCTTCGCTACGATCCAGACGTCGTTTCCGGGACCGGTGCATGACCACTGGTTGTCTGCGCTGTATTTCAGCGGGACCAATTTCTTCACGCTCGGCTACGGCGATATCGTTCCGCGGAGCGGTGTCGCCAAAGGATTCGCAGTGGTCGAAGCGGGGATCGGGTTCGGATTTCTGGCCGTCGTGATCGGCTACCTGCCGGTGCTCTATCAACTGTTCTCAGATCGCGAGAAGCAAGTTATCGAACTGGATGCCCGTGCCGGCTCGCCGCCGATTGGTGCCCATCTGGTTTGCCGCCACAACGAGGGCGAGGCGATCGAGGCGATCGACGTGCTGCTGCGGGACTGGGAACACTGGGCGGCGCAACTGAATGAGAGTCATCTTTCGTATCCGATGCTCAGCTATTACCGTTCGCAGCAGG
>JBBRGM010000562.1:0-3159 GCA_038240725.1 Burkholderiales bacterium
TGACGAATAATTCATGCGCAACCTGTTAATCGACGAGCACTGATCATGTTGAGGGGCCTAGGTCTTTGGTTTTGAATTGCCCGATCACCGATCACTGATTACAGATCACGGGGGGGTGGATCACTGATCACTGATTACAGATCACTGGAGTTGGATCACGGATCCAGGCCAAGCGAGAAATACCGCCTCGCATGTAAATCTTGCAACGCGAGGCGGCGTCTGCGTCCTCACTGGCCGTCGACTTGATCTTCGTCGTCGTCGATCGTGTCGTCGGCTATATCTTCGATACCATCCGGAAATATGTCGCGCGCGTCGCCTACGTCTCGGCCAGCGGAAGCGCGCTCGCCGGTGCCCGACGCGTCGCTATCGCTGTCTAGATTAGCATCGCCGATGTCGGGCCCCGCTGTGGAGCTGGACACCGCGCCATCGGGATCCTCGTTGGTGCCGGTATCGAGGCCGATGCCGAGATCGCCCGCCAGTCCAGGGCCGCCGACGGTATCGCTGCCGCTATCGGATAAATCGCTCGGTCCGAGTGCATCGGTGCCATGACCCTTCGTTACGTTCGGTCTTTGTTCGCCGGTTCGATTCAGTGTGCTGCTCATCGTCGTCTCCTTTTCGTCACCTTGGAATGTGCGCTTACGCAATCCGTGTGCCGATCTATTCAAAGGTAACGGCGCACGTCGTCCCGGATCAAAACGATGGTGCAGCCATGCTCGTCCAGCGCTTGATCAGCCGCTGGCGCATCGCGCCGCCGACCAGGTAAGGCTGCGGATCGGGACACGGCATCGCTTTGAAAATACCAGCGTAGCTGCTGCCCGGCTCGTTGCCCTGCAGCCAGCCGTGTTTGCGTTCGAACCATTTGAGACGCGCCAGCTCGTCGCCGGTTTCGCGATCGACGAACAGCAGCTCGTGTTGCCAGAAGTACGGTTCTTCGGAATCGAGCTTGCGCATCTGGATGAGCGCGAATGCCTCGTCGGATGAAACCGCGGAGATCTGCTTGCGAATGCTGACACCGCCTTCGGCCTCGCACGCCAGCAAGGTTTGGCGAGCGTTGTAGATCTCGTCGACGAAGGGAAGCACTGACACTATCGCGGCGATCGGGAGCCAAGCCCATCTGCGCACGACGCGCGGCAAACCATGCGTCACGATGAGGCGGGTGATGAGAGCAACTGCGACCAGATAGGCCAATGCAGCGAAAACGCGAATGAAGCCGGCCAATACGAGCTCCGATTTGATTGCTTAAATGGACAACTGCGTAAACGTGCTGCGGAGATTCTATTGACGCAACTACTCGAAATCCTGCGCCACGCTACCCGGGTTTTCGCGCGATGCTGCCTCGAATTTTACGCGACGCTTGAATTCTTGCGCGATGCTGTGAATCTTGCGCGAGCTGTCAATGCTACGACAGTCGCGCTACGAGACGCTCGGCTCGCTTGCGATCGGTTCAATCCGCTCCGGCGCGGTGTCGCGCGAGAACAGCTCGGGCGGCGCCGGGCGCTTCGAAAGATCGGCGATCGCCAAAAAAGCTTCGAGCGGCTCCGGCAATGAGAAGCTGCCGACGATCCGGTCGAACTTCTCGTGATTGTGCGCGACTACGAAGCCGCTGCGGCGCGCCGGCGATTTCCCTGCGTTGAGACGGGCGATCCGGCGCCAATTTGCAGTAAACAGATCAGGCGTCCAGGCGGCGATCTCGCTTGCCGGCAAACCCAACAGCTCGGACCAGAGATCGATGCGAAACGCGCGCACTTTCAACGCGGGGTCCACCCAGCTCACGTTGAGCTCGGTATCGAGCGCGAAGCTTCTGCCGTTCGCGTTCGCTGAGCCGATGGTTGCGAACACATCATCGACGATGCAAACCTTACTGTGCACGTAGATCTGCGGGCTGCCGAATTCATCGCTCAGCGACTTTTTGCGCGAGGCAACGCGGGCAACCAGGGAGAAAAACCCGATATCAGCGCCGAGCTCGGCTGTCAGCGTGCGGATGATGTCATTCTGCAATGCCATCGGCTGCAGAACCATTGGATTGGTTTCGCCTTGCTTGAATTCTTCCGGCGCGATCGGCAGCACCACGATCACCTGCAGCTTGGGTACTTCCTTGCGCCGCTGCAGCAGGAGCGCCTGGATCTGCTTCGAACGAAAATACTGGTTTTCGAAGTAGACGTAGTGCTGCGCATTTCCAATCGCACGCTCGTAGCCTTCGAGAATGTCGCCGCGCACCGTCTCGAACACACCCGCGAGTGGATTCAAGATATTCGCTAGACTCGGCTCGCCGTTGATCGACAACGTGCGCTGAGCCTGCGCAATCGACGTACCCGCCGCGCCGGGCTTTTTATTCGGCTGCGCGATCATCGGATCGAAGAAGAACGCCGGCAAGCTGGCCCCATCCGGGATGTTGGCGGCGAGCTCTGGGACGGCGGTGGTCGCGAACTCCACCGACTCTCGCCGCCAGCGCTCGACGAAGTTGCGTTCGATCTGCGCCACGACCGGTCCGCGAACCCGGCAATGGATGTCATGCCATAGAAGATCTGGGATCGTTGGCCGCCCGTGCATCCGCGTCAGCTTGTGCGACCGCTGGTTGAGCGCAAGATCGGTTACGTCCATGCCGCCGCAAAACGCGGTCTCGCCATCGACGATGCAAAGCTTCTGATGATGGCTGGCGACGTGAAGGACGTCACGAGGATGTGCCGACAAGACGAATCGCTTGCGGCTCATGTCCGGTTTGATCGAGCTCCAGTGGCCCGGCGCCTCCGTGTAGTGAAACAGCGCCGCAGAGAATTTCGCGTGGTTATAATCGGCGAGAACGTTTTTGAGTTTTTCGCTCAGCAAGTCGGCGAAAAACGCGATCGTTTTGCCGCGGACAAACGCGCCGTGCCGACTTGGGAAGAATTGCAGACTGCTTGCGCGCGACGCACTCAACCCCGACCGGGCGGATGCGAATTCTTCGATCACGCGCCAGGCCAAGCGGTGCAGACCAGGCTCGAACAACGGATCGAAATCGGTCAGGATCACGCGTACCTTCGCTGTTTTGCTGGCGACGAACGCGAACAGATCCAGCCAGGTTTCCCCGCCAACCGCGGCTTTGACCTTATCGTTTTGCAGCGGCGTGGCCGGAATGAAGACCCAGCCGGTGAAGTGAACCGATTGCACAGCGCCCAACAC
>JBBRGM010000563.1:0-3145 GCA_038240725.1 Burkholderiales bacterium
GAGCATGTCGTGCGCTTTTTTCTCGCGATCGGCTTTGTCGAGACCTTGGATCTCGAGCCCGAGCGTTACGTTGCCCAGCGCGTTTCGCCACGGCAGCAATAGATCCTTCTGCAACATGTAGCCGACGCGCTCCGGCATGCCCGACAGCGGTCGTCCGCGCCATGAGACGTTGCCGCCGGAAAGCGCGGTCACGCCGCACAGCAAATTCAGCAGTGTGGTTTTGCCGCAGCCCGAAGGCCCGACGATGCTGACGATCTCGCCGCTGTTGAGCGAAAACGAAACATCGCGGATCACCACATTGCGGGATTCCGACTCATCGCCGTAGATTTTGGCGATATTGTTTGCCACCAGCAGCGGAACGTTGCGTCCCACGGCTGTGGCCGCAATGGGAGCGGGCGCGCCGGTCTCCATCGCGGTTGCATGCATTTGCTTGCCGCCTTTACTTCACGGTAGCAATCGCTTTTTCGGCGAAGCTGTTGTCGATGATGTCCTTGAACGCGATCGTGCCCTTCACGTTGCCCAGGTATTTCTGCATGGCGATCAGGTTTTCCCACTGCTTCGGATCGACCTTCACCGTTTGCGCCGGGATCTTGAACTCGAGCTGCATGTCGATGGCTTTGTCGACCACGGCTGCAGGCAGATCGGGGAACTCCGCTCGCGCGACCTTCTTCGCGAAGTCGGGCTTGGCATAGGTCAGGCGGGCCGATTCTTCGAACGCGTTCACCAGCGCCTGAACGATTTCAGGATGCGCCTTCACGTACTCGGGTAGCACCATGATGCCGGTGTTGCAAAACGGCCCCATGTAGCTGGCGAAATCGAAGACGACCTTTGCGCCTTGCGACATCGCATTGGCGACGCCGGGCTGATAGGCCACGGCGATGTCGGCTTGTCCAGCAAGCATGGCGGCGATCTCAGTGCCTGGACTGACTTCGAGGATCTTCGTATCGACGCGCGGCTTGAGACCATGGTCCTCGAGAATTTTCTTGGTCACGCTGAAATTCGTATTCGGCTCGGGCGAGGTGACGAACGTGAGGCCCTTGAAATCCTTTGGGTCCTTGATCATCTTTTGATTCTTCGAGACGCCGAAGTAATGCGCGCGCTGCACGACCGTGCCGACGACGACGCCGGGTCCACCTTGCTCGCGCGACATCTGCGCCATGGTGGCATCGCCGATAGCGAACTGCGCACTCTTGCCGAGCACGGCAGCGAAGGCTTGCGTGTCGCCGCCCGCTGCGCTGACATTGAGCTTGAGCCCGTACTTCTCGAAAATCTTGGCGTGCTGTCCGACATACAGATCGATGTAGCCGAGGTTGTGCACAGCCTCGACGAAATTGATCTCCGTCAATTCAGCGGCGAGCGCTGGCTGCAGCGATGACGTTGCGAGCAGAGCGGCGGCGACGAAACTACCGGTAGCGGTGTGAGGGCGAAGTGCTTTTAGTAGATTCACGGTGGTCTCCACGATCGGTCTTAGAAGGAAGCGCGACTGTACGGCGCGACGTGAGAGCGCACGAGCCGTGCCACGCTAATGCGGCTACCGCGTCGCAATCGAGGAGCTTGAATCCGTTCGAAAAAGACCGAGTGCGACGCCGTCGAGAAGTGTACTCGATGCATCAAGCGCGTGCGCCGAGGTTATCGTGCGCACGGCTGTGGAGCGAGCGTTGAGCGGTTACGCAGCGCTCGCTATACCTTGCGAGCAAATGTCGTTGCGAGCGAACTAAGACCTCGGCGGTAATCGCGCCGCAATGCTCTGACGGCGTGCGCTACGGCTTGCGTCCGTAGTTCAACAACCCCGCGGATCCTTTCGGCGGTCGCGCACGGATCGCCGCTTCATTCGGCTCGATACCCCAGCCCGGCCGGTCCGGCATTATCAGATAGCCGTCGACGATCTCCGGCACGTGGCTGAACAACTCGTGATCCCACGCGATGCGGTCGATGTCGGTTTCCATGATGCGCAGGTTCGGCACCGCGGCGGAAAAATGCGCGTTCATCATCGTGCACAGATGGCCGTAGAAGTTGTGCGGCGCGACGTTGATTTCGTGCGCTTCGGCCGCCGCCGCGATCTTCATCGACTGCCAGACGCCGTTCCACGGCGTGTCGATGATCGCGACGTCCATCGCCTGCTCGCGGAAGTACGGCAGAAATTCGCGCAGGCCGAGCAGCGTTTCGCACGAGCTGATCGGGTGCGGACTTTGGCGGCGGATGTAGCCGAGCGCCTCCGGACTGTAGCTGTCGATCTCGATCCAGAACATGTCGAGATGCTTTATGGCGCGCAGGATCTTCAGATAGCCTTCGGTCTTCGCGTTGAAATTGAGATCCAGCAGAATATCGACGTTCGGTCCAGCACCGTCGCGCATTGCCTCGAGGTGCATGACCAGATTGCGGATAACGTCGCGGTCGACGTTGAGCTCCGGTTCGAACGGCACGCCGAAGCCGGGCCGCCACCCGCGTACGTTTTTCTTACCGGCGTCGTACATGAAGATGTTGGTCTTCAGCGCGCCGAAGCCTTTCTCTCGCACCTCGCGAGCAATTGCCTTGACGCCGTCGAGATCGGTAATCGCAGGCGGATAGTGTGTCGGATGATTGATGCGCCAGGTCGCACAATGCGACCAGTAGACGCGGATGCGATCGCGCACCTTGCCGCCGAGCAGCTCGTACACCGGCACGCCGAGGCCTTTCGCCTTCGCGTCGAGCAGCGCGTTTTCGATCGCACCCATTGCCAGCGCGACGATGCCGCCGGCTGCCGGACGCGTCGCGCAATAGAGCTCGGCGTAAATGCGTTCGTGCGATCCGACCGCCTGACCGATCACGCGTGGCGACAGCCGCTCGATCACCGCACCCACGCCTGGCGCACCGAAGCCTTCGTCGTACTCGCTCCAGCCAACGACGCCGGTGTCGGTCGTGATCTTGACGAAGTGATAGTTGCGCCAGCCGGCATCGCAGGCCAGCGTCTCGACGGTCTTTACCTTCATGGCTCCTCCTGATTATTTTTAGCGATCAGGCGTGCATGATTGCACAAGTGCCGTGCGGCTTTCGTCGAAGGTAAAGACGGCGGGGCCGAGTCGAAGTCGCCCCGCAGCTGCTATGTGATGGAGCGGTTATTTAAGCGCGTAGATGTCGTACTTCACGAACGAGCCTTCGCCAAGCT
>JBBRGM010000564.1:0-3117 GCA_038240725.1 Burkholderiales bacterium
GGTAAGGCCGCTCGCTTTACCGGAGACGTTCGACATCGACAGCAAGGCGATCGCCAAGCGCAATGCGAATTGCAATCCCGTCGCTGCGGCTACTGCAAACCCAGCAGCGCGCGCGGATCGGATTGCTTCCAGCACGGCAGCTCCTCGATGCGCGCCATCCAGTCGCGCAGCTTCGGATAATTCTCCAGCGGCAGTTGCTGATACGGATGCAAGTGCATCGGCGCAGCAAGTGCTATATCTGCGATCGTGATGTCATCGCCGGCGATCCACGGCTGTTTCGCAAGACGCTCCTCGAGAATTCCCGCGAGCAAATGGAACTTCGGCCCGCTCGCCTCCAATACATCGGCGTCGGGTTGTGCTTGCAGCAGCGGCTTCACGACATTCTCGACGAGATAGACATAACAGGCCGGGAACCACTGATTGGATTCCCACAGCAGCCAGCGATTGATGTCCGCGCGTTTCTGCAGATCGGTCGGATACAGCGACGCTTTTTTGCCGAGGTCCGCCGCATATTGCAGCATCGCATTCGATTCCCACAACACGAGGTCGCCGTCGACCAGCGCGGGAAGAGAACCGTTCGGATTGATCGCCAGATACTCGGGCGCTTTGTGGCCGCCGGTGAAGTAATCGACCTTTACGGACTCGTAGGGCATGCCGAGCAGATTGAAGCCCGCGACGATCTTGCGGCAGTTGACGGTGACCGGATCAAAATACAGTTTCATGTCTATCCTCCCATGCTGATTTCGCTCGGCGGCTCGACTCGAATGGGCGGCCTGCCGGCGGCTCCCTTGCGCGATGACTCTAACAACCTTCTTCGAATTAAGCCACGACCACCCCGCGTTGTGCACTGCGCATGCGGATGAGATCGATGCGCAATTTGTGCTACGCGGCGACAGCGGTTTTGTATTGTTCGATTGCACTTCCGGCACCACGAAACGCCGCGACGGTTCATGCTGCTACACTCGCTCGGAACAAACATCGGATAAGGATCGCGCATGGCGCAGGATCTGTTCTCACTGGCCGGACGCGTCGCATTGGTGACCGGCGGCAACAGCGGCATCGGCCGCGAGTTTGCGCTCGCGCTGCGCGACGCCGGCGCGCAGGTTGCGATCGGCGCGCGCCGCGCTGACCGCAATGCGGTCGTGCTGAAAGAGCTCGGCACGGAGGCCGCCGCGTTCGAGCTCGACGTCGGCGATGAAGCGTCGGTCGAGGCAACGATGGCGGGCGTCACGAAGCGTTTCGGCCGCCTCGACATCCTGATCAACAATGCCGGCGCGGTAAACCGCAAGTCGGTGATGGAGCTCGAGCTCGAAGCGTGGGAGCGCGTCGTGCGCGTCAATCTCACCGGGACATTCCTGTGTACCAAGCACGCCGCGCGGATCATGAAGGCGCAGGGCTCGGGAAAGATCATCAACATCTCATCCGTGTATGGCCTGGTTGCACCGAGCAAAGGCCTGCAGGTTCCCTACACGGCGTCGAAGCACGGCGTAATCGGACTGACGCGCGCGAATGCCGTGGAGCTGGCGCCGCTGGGTATTCAGGTCAATACGATCGCACCTGGGTATTTCATGACCGAGATGACCGCAGAGCTGAGCGGCACGCCGCTCGAACAGGCGACCATTCGTCGCACGCCGAGCGGGCGCGGGGGCACGACTGCAGATCTGATCGGCACGTGTCTGTACCTGGCATCGCACGCATCGGACCACGTCACCGGCGTTTGTATTCCGGTGGACGGCGGCTACATGGCCTCAGACGGGATGGACCGTGGTTGACCCGATCGAACACGATTTACGAGAGAGACGACGATGACCAAACAAAGCTCCGTACGCTCCACCTTGAACTACACGCTGGATAACGGCATCACGCCTGCGCATTACTTCTACGAGCCCGAACCCGGCACGGTGATCCATGCGCCGGGTGACGATCCGCAGGAAGTCTCGATCCACGATGGCTGGGACAAGGCCGGCGCGTTCAGCCTCGATCGCGAGGGATTCAAGCTCGCCGAGTGCCGCATACCGTTCAACCGCTTCGAAGACGACGCCGCCGTGCGCAGCGACTTCTTCAAACAGGTTGCGGAATTCGTCTGCGCGCAAGTCGGTGCGCGCCGGGTCCACGTATTCGACTACAACATCCGCGCGAAAACAGTCGCGACGCCGACGACCTCGGCCGCCAATCCGGTACGGCTCGTGCACAGCGATTACACGGTCGTATCCGGCCCGCAGCGTGTGCGCGATGTGCTGCCGGACGAAGCGGAAACGTTGCTGCAGCGACGTTTCGCGTTTTTCAATCTATGGAAACCGATTCACCGCCGCGTCGAAGAGCTGCCGTTAGGTGTGTGCGACGTCGGCTCTACCGTTGCCGAAGATCGCATCCGCCTGGAGCTGCGCTATCCCGATCGCACCGGCGAGATCTATACCCTGCGCTACTCGCCGTCGCACCGCTGGTATTACTTCCCGAAAATGGAAACGCATCACGCGATGCTGCTGAAATGCTACGACTCGGAGACCGATGGCCGTGCGCGCTTCATGCCGCACAGCGCGTTCGAAGATCCCACCAGCCCGCCCGATGCGCCGACGCGCGAGAGTATCGAGGTGCGCACGATCGCGTTTTTCTAGCTCACCCGCATTTCCGTTACTGACGCTTCGGCTTAAAGCGGCGACGAGCACACGGCGTTAGCCAGCGTTTTCGCCATCGATTGCGGCTCGGCGCCTTTCATCTCCAACGGCGCCTCGACGGGTTGCTTGGCGTCCGACGATGTCGGTTCGCCCCGTCCATCGATGCTGGCATAGCGGTCGACCCTTCGGTGCTCGTACTGTCCGTCCGCGCAGTGAAACCAGACCAGCGCGCTGCTCGACTGATACTCCGGAAAATCGGAAGCGGAGACGGGAACGTAGAAAGCGTTAAGTACCCGCGCCGAGCGAGTCGACGCATCTTGCGCCTTCACGTCTTTGATGAAGACGTCGGCAATCGGAACGCCCTCTGCCGTCACCGCGCCATCGATGAATCGCCACCCTTGTGCTTTGATTTCCGCAGCGTGCGCCGCACGAAATTCGTTCATGCCCTTGATCGCGCTATCGCGCCATTGCTGCAGGAAGTCCTGGGCGAGAACTGGTGCAG
>JBBRGM010000565.1:0-3111 GCA_038240725.1 Burkholderiales bacterium
TATCAACGGTCTCCTGGTTGGCTCGTTCTATATCATTTTGTCGCTCGGGCTGTCGTTGATCTTCAGCCTCGGCGGCGTCGTCAATCTGGCGCACGGCGCTTTCTATGCGGTCGGTGCCTATTTCGCATATGAAATTCAGCGGCGGCTCGGGTTTCTCGGCGCCGTCGTGCTGTCGCCGGTCGCCGTGGCTTTCGTCGGCGTCGTGATCGAGCGTTTGTTTCTTTCGCGCCTGTACAACAAGGATCCCGCGCTCGGTCTGCTGTTTACCTTCGGGCTGGCAATGGCGATCGAACAGACCTTGCGTTTGCAGTGGGGCACGACCGGCCTGCCGTTCTCCATTCCCGATGCGCTGCGCGGCCAACTTCACGTCAGCGACTTCATCTACTCGTATTACCGTCTCACGATTCTGCTGGTCACCGCGCTTGCGGTGGGGGGCTGCTGGCTGCTATTGAACAAAACATCATTCGGCATGATCGTGCGCGCGGGTGTGCGCGACCCGGAGATGGTGCGCGCGATGGGCATCAGCCTGAAGCCTGCCCTGTCGGCGGTGTTTGCGTTGGGCGTCGGATTGGCTGGACTTGCGGGCGTCATGTCCGCTCCGCTGGCGGGCGTGCAACCCGCGATGGGCAATGAAATTTTGACGGCGACATTCGTGGTCGTCGTAATCGGCGGTCTGGGCAGTTTCTGGGGTGTCGTGCTTGCCGGTCTGCTGGTAGGTGTGGTGCGCGGCTTGACCGTGTATTTTTATCCACCGGCAGCCGAAGCGTCGATGTATCTGCTGATGATCCTGGTATTGCTGTTCCGCCCGCGCGGCCTGATGGGCGAGAAGTTCGACAAGTTCGAATGATGATGCAGCCGCCGACGATGCCACTGCAGTCCGACGCACCGCGCCGGTTTCCCGATCGCCGGCGAGTCGATCCGAATGCACTGCAGTGGGCATCCAAGCTCGTCTCGCGCTACGCCGTCGCAGCTTCGCGCGAACAACGAAACGCAATTCTGCTCGAGCTGGATCTGCCCTACATTCTCGACGAGGATGCGGCGCTGGCGCTCTATCGGCTCGATGCGGAGGTGTCCGGACCGTTCATTCAGCGTCATCTGCCGGCCGGGCGTCGTGCCGAGGATGAGCGTTTGCCCTGGCATCGACTGATGGGCCATGCGCTGTCGCGCGCCGACTCGGCGTTGTACTTCGCCTTGTATCGCAGGCAGGCGCCGACAGAACAATGGCTGCGCGAAACCGAACAGCTGTGCCGCGATCTCATCAACCCGTACACCTTGTGTCCCGAGCTCGAGCAGCGCCACCCACAGCGCTGGCGTGCGCAAACAGGACCGCATCTGTTTGCGCTGGCGCAGGTCCACGGTGAGGCGATGCTCCCGTATCTGGTCCGGCACGGCGCGGAAATCTGGACCGGCGGACGCCGCATCGGCTACCAGCAAATCGTTGAGCTCGCCTACGCGCGCGGCTGGTGGGAGCTGTGGTCCGCATTGCTGCGCGGAGGTGCCAGTGCGCCCGAGTACGACGCTGCCGTATCGGCGCTCGCAAGCGATGGCGCGACGAGCGACGCGGACTTGATGCATCGACTGCTGTTGCTGGCCGGTGTCGGGCTCGCGCCCGGCAACCGCGCGCGGCGCGACAAACCTCTGCGCGAAGACACCATCCTCGCGCTGTACGAACGCTTTCCGCATCTGGTGCGCGGGCCGTATCGCAATCAGCTCGATCCGTCCTCGCGGCGGCCGCTCACCGGCGTGCTCGAACTGGCGATCCGCCAGCGCGACGATGAGGTGATCGAGCGGCTCGCGGCGCGGCTCGCTGTGCGCGCCGATCGCTCCGGCGCCGATGAGCTGCTGCAGGCCGCCGCACACACCGCACGGTTTCTCGAGACCGTGGCCGACGACGACGCCGCGGAGCACGCGGCGACCGCCATCCTCAAACGCATTCCCGCGAAAGCAATTCGCAATTCGCGCGAGCTGCTTCGCCGCAATCCGCTGGCGCGTCTGCTGTTTGCGCGCGCGCATCAGGCATGCATGCATCATGCGCAGGATGCCGCCGATCTGCTGCAAGCCGCGGAGCGGCACGTGTGCGCATTCGCTGCCAGTGCGCTCGCGAGCGATGCGCCGCAAGCGCAAGCACAGGCGCGTGCAAATCTCGATACCTTACTGATGGCGCTGGACCGTGGACTGCCGCGTTCGATCATTCGCAGAGTGTTGCGCGGGCTCGAGCGCATACCGGACACACCGGTGCAGGCAGCCCAGATCGTCGACTGGGCGCGCGATAAACTGGCCGCCGACGAGCCGCGCTTTCCGAAGGAAGGACTGTTATCGCTGATCGCGCATCAGCTCAGCCGCTTTCCGGTGCTCTGCTTCGTCGAAGAGCGGGCTGTGATTTATCGGCGGCGAGCGGCGTGAGCGCGTCCATTACCGCTGAGTGCATTCGCGCTCGTACGAGAGCGCACGTCGGCGTCGGGTTGACAAGCGCGCCCCGCGCCGTCATAACAGCACTCGAGAAGGCACGCCTGCGCGCAACCAGCCAGCAGTGCCCCGGTGCTTCGCCGGGGCGGCGCCTTGAGCGCATTACTTCGCCACGGCTCCCCGCACCGCAAAGGCAGGGAGACCATGAGTCCAGAGCCTCGCAAGTGGTTCGCCGGCGTGCCGTCTCACCTGCCGCATTCGTGTGCATCCCATCCATCGCTGTTCAGCGGAAGCTAGGCGATGGGCATCGGTAGTTTCCTTCGCCGCGTGTTCGGGCGACGCCAGCCGGCGCGCGATGAACCCGCCCCGAATGCGAGTCCAGAGCTCGAGCGCGCTGCTCCCGTCAGAGAAATCCGCCCCGAGCCGATCGCGACAGCACACCGCGTAACGATCGTGCAGCCTGCGCGCACCTCCCCGTTACCATCGCGGATGTCGCAATCGACGCAGCAGACATCGCCATCGGCGAAGCCGCCCGCGAATGTCGTCAAGACTTCCAGCGCAGCCCCGGCGACGCCCGCACCCGCGTCGCGTCCGTCGACGGCTTCGGTGACAGCCGCGCGCGTGCCAACTTCGCCCGCTGCCGGAGTGCGTCTCCCGGCGCCGGCCATCGCAGCGGCGCGGTCGGCCGCGTTATCGGCCGCTGCT
>JBBRGM010000566.1:0-3102 GCA_038240725.1 Burkholderiales bacterium
CGCCCGATTGGCGCTGCTGTTTTTGGACCTGAACAACTTCAAGCACATCAATGATACGTTCGGCCACGCAGTCGGCGATGAGGTGCTCAAGGTCGCGGCGCAACGGCTCCTGGCCTCGGTTCGCGTCGTCGACACGGTCAGCCGCCATGGCGGCGACGAATTTCTCATACTGCTGGCGGAGGTTTCGCAGGCATCGGATGCCGGCCAAATCGCTCACAATGTGATCGCGGCGCTCGCTGCACCGTCTCGTCTGGGCGATCACGTGCTGCACTTGAAGGCGAGCATTGGCATCAGCGTCTACCCGGACGACGGCGAAGATGTCGACACGCTTATCGATCGCGCGGATGGCGCAATGTATCGCGCGAAGCGGCAGGGGTTCGGCAGTTTTGTTTTCGCCCAAGGCCACCCCGCGCACGAGCCTGACTTGCCCGCGAGCGCAGTCGAGTCGTTGCAATCGACCTCGCCGTTAACCCACTACGAGCTGGCGCAAGCAGGGGCCTTGCAGGCGCGCCGGCCCGAGCCGCTGCAAGACGCGAATGAACGGGTGTTACTTGCCGCGCATAGCGCCCGGCAGCTTAGAGCGGCCGCAGACCAGGCGCAGCAGCGGCGGATGAAATTTATGGCGGTGCTCGCGCATGAGCTTCGCAACACACTGACGCCGATCCATACGCTGGCAGCTCTGCCTGGCCGGGTGCGCGCGGACGAGCCGCTGCTGCGGCGCGTGCAAGCGGTCATCGAGCGCCAAATGGTGCAGTTCTCGCGCCTCGTTGACGACTTGGCGAATGTAGAGCGTACGAGCGCGGCCGAGCTCACGCTGGAACGCCAAGCGGTGGCAATGGGCGGCGTCATCGAGGAGGCAGTCAACGCGTGCAGGCCTGCGATGGACATACGCCTGCAATACCTCGGGGTCCACATACCCCCTGGCGAGCTCGAAGTCCTCGGCGACCCGAGCTGCCTCGTGCAAATTTGCTGCAATCTACTCGACAACGCATGCAAATATACGCAAGTGGGCGGTGAGATCGAGCTTTCGGTGGAAGTGGTCGACGATGTGTTCGTGCTGACCGTTTCCGACAGCGGCATAGGGATCACAGCCGCAGGGCTGCCCGATGTCTTCGAGCCGTTCGTACAAGAAACGCACGCGATTGGCTTCAGCGGCGTTGGGCTGGGCATCGGGCTTACCGTTGTGCGCGCACTAGTCGATGCTCATGGGGGCAACATCGTCGTCGGTAGTGCAGGGAGCGGACTCGGCAGCCAGTTCATCGTTGCACTTCCGATGGTTCGCACGCGCGCTGCTCGGCAACAGTGAGCTTTGCTTCGATCGATTTAGCCGTAGCGATTGTGCGCGTTTCTGCAGGCATCCCTGGCGTGTTCAGCTACGCAGGCTGAACCGGAACATCGGTAGCGCGCCATTAGCCCCGGTGCGGCTGAATCTGCTTCAGCGGCTGTGCGCATAGCCGTAAACACTTATGGGAGACAGCCGATCGCAAACCGCTGTCTTGTTGCTGCTAGCTTTCCGTCGTTCCCAAAGTGCATCCATTCTTTGCTCAAGATTCTCGAAACGTTCTACGTGCGATCGGGCCAATGGCACCCCGAAGCCGAGGCTCTAGCGGGAAGAATGCGCAGGCGGATTTCAGTTGACTGACGCGATCTATCGCCTCAGCGTGCGCGGCGAGGCCGAACAGCATCTGGCTGAGATGGAGAGCAGACACGAGCTTGTCGAAGGGGCGCTTCGGGACAGCGAAGAAAGATATCGAATTCTCCTCGACGGAATCCAGGACTATGCGATCTTCATGATGGATCCGAGCGGCCGCGTGGTCAGTTGGAATGCCGGTGCCGAACGAATCAAGGGCTACGCCGCTGACGAGATCATCGGCCAGAGCTTTTCCTGCTTCTTCCCGCCAGGGGACGTTGAGCGGGGCAGGCCGGAGGAAGTGCTTCGGATGACGACCGCAAACGGCCGGCACGAAGAGCAGGGCATGCGCATGCGGAAAAACGGCTCCCAATTTTTGGCCAGCGTCACGTTCACGGCGCTGCGAGATCGGGCCGGCAACCTGCGCGGATTTTCCGAATTCAGTCACGATCTCAGCGAGAGCAAAGAGTCGGGCGCGAAATATCGCGGCCTGCTGGAAGCCGCTCCGGACGCAATGGTCGTGGTGAATCAAGGCGGCGAGATCGTCCTGCTCAATGTTCAAGCGGAGAACCAGTTCGGCTATCGCCGCGACGAGCTGTTGGGACAGCAGGTAAAGAACATCATTCCCGAGGGCTTCGCAGAACGGCTGCTTGCAGACGGTCTTCGATCCGCGGCCGATGCATTGGCGCAACAGATCGGTACGGGAATCGAGCTCACCGGACGACGCAAGAACGGCAGCGAGTTTCCCATCGAGATCATGTTGAGCCCATTGAAGAGCGCCGAGGGAATTCTGATCACGGCAGCGATCCGCGACATCAGCGTGCGTAAGAATGCCGAAAAGCATCTGGCCCAGATGGTCCAGGAGCTGAGCGTCAAGCACCAACTGCTCGACTCCATCTTCGAGGGAACCACTGATTGCATCTACGTGAGGGACCGCGAGAGTCGCTTCATCCTTAGCAACAGTGCCGTCGCCAAGATCTTCGGCCGCAGCGTGAACGAGATCGTCGGAGCGAGTGTGCACGAATTGCTTCCCAAAGCGAGCGCCGACGCGGTACTCCAGAGCGATCAGGAAATCATCCACGCCGGCGCCACCCGCACCGTCGAAGAAGTGGCCGAGATCGATGGCATCACCCGGTACTTTCTCACCACTAAAAGCCCCTACCTCGATGCCGACCAGCGGACGGTCGGGACCATCGGCATGGCACGTGAAATTACCGAACGGCGGAAGCTGGAGGAAGCCCGTGTGGAAGCGTTGGTACGCGACATCAGTGCACGCAAAGTGGCGGAAGAGCATTTGACGCGCATGGAAAGCCGATATCGCGGCCTGCTGGAAGCGGCGCCGGATGCAATGGTCGTGGTGAATCAAGGCGGCGAGATCGTCCTGCTCAATGTTCAAGCGGAGAACCAGTTCGGCTATCGCCGCGACGAGCTGTTGGGACAGCAGGTAAAGAACATCATTCCCGAGGGCTTCG
>JBBRGM010000567.1:0-3100 GCA_038240725.1 Burkholderiales bacterium
GTGATCGGTGATCGGTGATCGGTGATCGGTGATCGGTGATCGGTGATCGGTGATCGGTGATCGGTGATCGGTGATCGGTGATCGGTGATCGGTGATCGGTGATCGGTGATCGGTGATCGGTGATCGGTGGGTAGGACCTCCCGCTGTAAGGATCGTTGCTGGTTGTCTTTAGAAGTTTCTCGTGCAAATGTATTTCCGCTTCGCTAAAAAACCCAGCTCAATTTCCGGTGCCGATCCCCTGGCTGTCCGCAAGTAATCCGAGCAATCCGCGCATCGGCACGCTCACCCAATCGGGCCGCGCGTTCATCTCGTAGCGCAACTCGTAGAGCGCTTTCTCGATCAGGAACAGATCGAGCAGACGCTGCCACTGCAGCGGATCGCGCGGGACTGACGGCAGATCCGCAGTCGCCTTTGCATATCCGGACATGAATGCTTTGGTGCTCTCGGTTTGCCAGCCGCGCACCGCGGCTGTCATCGCGGCGCGCTTTTCCGGCGGCTGATTGACTTCGTCGTGATCCAGCGCGACCGCGGCGGCATAGTCGATCGAGCGCAGCATGCCCGCGACGTCGCGCAGCGGCGAATGCTTTGCGCGGCGCTCCTCGAGCGGCCGCGCGGGTTCGCCTTCGAAGTCGACGATCAAAAAGTCTTGACCCGCGAGCAGCACCTGACCGAGATGCAGATCGCCGTGGTAGCGCGTCTTCACGAACTGCGGCTCTTCGAACAACGCGTTTTTCAATCGACCGAGCAGTGCGTCGCGCGATGCCAGAAGTTGCTCTGCGATACCTCGCTGCGCCTCTTTCATCGAATCCACATGACCTCTGAGCGCATCCAAGGTCGCCAGGGTGTCTTCCAGGACACGCTGCACCCAGTCGGTGAGATCGCCTTTGCTTGCCGGCTCCGGTGCAAACGCGGGATCGTCGACCGGCTTGGCGAACGCCATATGCATCTCGCCAACGCGTGTTCCCAGGCGTTCGGCACCTGCAACATAAAAGCTGTGCAGCTCTTCTACGGTCTGCTCCTGACCGACCGCATCGACCGGCGTGATCAATCGCTGCGTCACGCGCTGCAGATAGTCTTGCGTAAGCGACCAGGCGCTGCCTTGATTCTCGACATACTGCTGCAGCAGCGCCAGCGCCATCACAGTGCCGTCGTCGTGCACGTACTCGACGGTGCCGAGCACCGGCGCGATATTAGGAAATGGCGAGACCTCGGTGAGGAAGCGGCCGACTTCCCATTCCGGATTCACGCCGGGCTGCACGCGACGGTAGCCCTTCAGATAAAGCTGGTTGCCGATGATGATGCCGGTGTTGCTCTGGTCGAGCGACGGATGCCGGATCTCTTCAGCGCTCGTCGCGGCCGGCGCGGCGTATGCCGACGTCGCGGAGAAGCGCAGCTTGCCTGTACCGAACTCGATCTCACGCGGATCGCCCATCGCGACAATCAAAGCGCGCACGAATTTCGGATCGGCAAACGCCTCGAACAAAATACCCATCTTTTCTTTTTGCCGGACACGCGCCAAGGTCGAGGCGCCGAATGTATTGACCGGATCGAAGCCGCGTTCTTCCCAGGCGACGGCCAGCGGCAAAAAATAAACTTGCAGCGGCGCATCGTCGAACTGAACGTGCAGGAAGGCCAGCAGCCAGCTGCCTTCCGCAGCGGTCCATTCGTCGTCGTCTTCGATTTCCACACGCGTCACTGGATTGCCCTTCGCGGCAAACCAGCGCTTGTCCTGGATGTAGGGCAGCAGCACCTGACGCTCGAGTTGCGCACGCGTGCGCGATGCGATCAGCCGACGTGCATCTTTGGCGTTCGCGGTGTCGTCCTCTTCGAATGTGCGCAAGCCCTCGAGCAGCACCAGCACCGGAAGCTCCTTGGTCGCCAGTTTTTCCTCATGCCATTCCGGCACGGCGGCATCGCTTGCGAGCTTGAAGACATAAAAGCCGTGCCCGGGCAAGGTCAGCATGTATGGCAATTGTCCGACCGGCGGGAAAGAAACGTTGCCGAACAATTCGACCGGTACGCGCCCTTTGAAGCGCGATAAATCCAGCTCGGCCGCCTGCGGATGGCGCGCGAGATTGGCGACGCACAGTATGGTTTCATCCTGGTGCTCGCGCAGGTACGCGAGCACCTTGCGATTGCCCGGCTCGAGAAACGACAAGGTGCCGCGGCCGAACGCGCGGTGATTCTTGCGCATTTGGATCAGACGCGTCGTCCAGTTGAGCAGCGACGTCGGATTGCGCGCTTGCGCTTCTACATTCACGGCTTGATAGCCATACACCGGGTCCATCACCGGTGGCAGAAACAGACGTTGCGGATCGGCGCGCGAAAAGCCGGCGTTGCGGTCGGACGTCCATTGCATCGGCGTGCGTACGCCGTTGCGATCGCCCAGGAAAATGTTGTCACCCATGCCGATCTCGTCGCCGTAATACAGAATCGGCGAGCCCGGCATCGTCATCAACATGCATGAGATGAGCTCGATGCGGCGGCGATCGTTTTCCATCAACGGCGCGAGGCGCCTGCGGATGCCGACATTGACGCGCATACGTGGATCGACCGCGTAGATCTGATACATGTAGTCGCGCTCGCGGTCGGTGACCATCTCCAGAGTCAGCTCGTCGTGATTGCGCAGGAAAATCGCCCACTGGCAGCTGTCGGGAATGTCCGGCGTCTGGCGCAGGATGTCGATCACCGGCAGCCGGTCTTCCTGCGCGATCGCCATGAACAGGCGCGGCATCAGCGGGAAGTGATAGGCCATGTGGCATTCGTCGTTGTCGCCGAAGTATTCGCGCACGTCTTCGGGCCACATGTTCGCTTCGGCGAGCAGCAGCTTGTTGCTGTAGTGCGAATCCAGATGCGCGCGGATCTTTTTGATCACCGTGTGCGTCTCGGACAAATTCTCGCAGTTGGTGCCGTCGCGCTCGACCAGGTACGGGATTGCATCCAGGCGCAGACCGTCGACGCCCATGTCGAGCCAGAATTGCATCGTGTGCAGCACCGCGCGCAGCACGCGCGGGTTGTCGAAGTTCAGGTCGGGCTGATGGCTGAAGAAGCGATGCCAGTAATAGCTCTTCGCGATATCGTCCCAGGCCCAGTTCGACGT
>JBBRGM010000568.1:0-3081 GCA_038240725.1 Burkholderiales bacterium
GCGCACAACGTCGTAGATCTCATTCTTCTCGACATCAAGCTGCCATCCGAAGACGGCATGACCATCGCGCGCGAGTTACGCGTGAAGTCTAGCATTCCGATCATCATGCTCACCAGCCGCAAGGATGACGTCGACCGCATCATGGGCCTCGAAGTCGGCGCGGACGACTATCTCACCAAGCCGTTCAATCCGAGAGAGCTGGTCGCGCGTATCCGCACGGTATTGCGGCGCGCGCAGTCGCAACCTGCGCAAACGTCGCCGGGCAGTGTGCGCGCATATCGGTTCGCCGATTGGGAGTTGAATTTGCGCACCCGGCGGTTGACCTCGCAAACCGGTGAGCCGGTCGAGCTCACCCATACCGAGTTCGCGCTGCTCGTGGCGTTTTTCAACGCACCGCAGCGCATTCTCAGCCGCGAGCAACTGCTCGAGTTGATCCGCGGCGACGACGGCGAAGTCTTCGATCGCAGTATCGATGTGCAGATCTTACGTCTGCGCCGCAAGGTGGAAAGCAATTCCAGCCGGGCCCGAGTTGATCAAGACCGAACGCGGACTGGGCTATCTGTTCAGCGCCAAAGTCGATCCGGTCGCGTAACACGCGCCTCGCGCACGAAAAAACGGCGAGTCTTGCGGACTCGCCGTTAGGAAAACCCGACGCAGGCCACGCCGGGGAGGGGTAGTTCAAATGCCGGGAAGCAGCGCCATGCGGTCAACAGCACCGCAGGCAAGCGCCCACGCCGACGTGGGGCAATATCTCACGCTGCCGCTACGCCGAAATTTCATCGAAGCGCGCTGTGTTGCGATATGTAATTTAACGCCGCGTATCTCGTCGCTTATCTCATGGCGAGCATGGCTGACTGCCCAGCGAATCGGCAATGAACGCGCCGTCAACCGCTCTCGCCACTCGACGTTGGGCTTATCGGACAGCACCGAACGACACGCGCGCGTAACCGATTGGACCGATTCTCTTGCCCAGGTCATGGAGCAATGAAGACATGTTGAGCACACAAGAAATTCTCATCCGGCTATTGGCGGCAGCACTACTGGGAAGCGTCGTCGGCATCGAGCGCGAACGCCGCAGTGCGTGGGCCGCGGGCTTGCGCACGCACATGCTGGTGTGCATGGGCGCAGCGCTGTTCATGGTGACTTCCGCGGTGGGATTTTCCGACGTGCTCGGCGGCGAGCACGTGATGCTGGATCCGTCGCGCGTGGCTGCTCAGGTTGCCAGCGGCATCGGCTTTCTCGGCGCGGGCACCATCATTCTCAGACGCAAGATCGTGCACGGTCTGACGACGGCGGCAAGCATCTGGTCGGTTGCCGCAGTGGGGCTGGCGGTCGGCGGCGGGCTCTACGTCGCTGCGGGCGGCGCAACCTGCATCATGATCGGCATTCTTGCCGGTGTACGCCCGCTCGAGCGCCGGCTCTTCACCCACGCGAAAGCGCAGAACATCACGCTGCAGGTGGAATACTGGAGCGATCTGGTGCCGACATTACGTACGATCTGCGAGCGCAGCGGCGTCAATCTGGAGACGCTCCGGCTACAGACGCGCGCGGGAACGCAGGAAGCAACTGTGCAGATGACCATCGCCGGCAGCACCGTGAAGCTGATGTCGGCGATGGACGGGATGCGTAATCACCCCAACGTGAAAGGGCTGAACGCGGTACTCAATCAGGTTTAAATCTGCCGGCGCCGTACGCGGACAGCCAACGACAAAATACGTCAGCCTTAAATACGTTAGCCCGTAAATAGCGCTCGCTCGACGAAGAGCGTGAGCCCGACTGCCAGTACGATCACGGAGAGCGCCATCACCGCGCGCGGCTCCCACTTGAAGCGGCGCAGCCAGATCAATACCGGCACCGCGATCAACACCGCTGCTGCTTGGCCTGTCTCGACGCCCAGATTGAAATTGAGCAGCGCCCACACCAAGCCTTGTTTGGGCAGACCGAGCTCGCGCAACACGCTGGAAAATCCGAAGCCATGCACGAGTCCGAACACGAAGCTCACCGCCCAGCGATGCGAGACGGCTTTGCGCATGAACAGATTTTCTGCCGCGACGTAGGTGATCGACAACGCGATCGTGGCTTCTACCAGCGCAGAGGGCAGCACGACGACGTTCAACGCGGCAAGCGCCAGCGTGATGCTGTGGGCGATGGTAAATGCGGTGATGATCTTGAACAGCGACCAGACGTTGCCGCCGCGCAGGATCAACGCAAGCAAAAACAGCAGATGATCGTAGCCGGTGAGAATGTGCTCGATGCCGAGCAGATAAAAACTGCCGACGCTCTCCGAGCTTTGCCCGCCCGCGCTGGCGATCGCGATGTGCGTTTCGCGCGCATCGGGCTGAAATGCGAACTGCGTGATGCCGCCGCTCCATTCGATCTTCGCCAGCGTGTGGTAATCGTTGCCCAGCGTATCGAACAGGTCATCGTGGATTACCAGCTCGTGCGGCGGATGCGCACAGGCGAAATCCAGCACGATGGAAATATTCGCGCCTTCGGACGCAGGCGCTGTCAGCTGTCCGGGCGCGGCTTCGCACGCATTGCCATCCGATGAGATATGAATGCCGCGCGTAACCGTGGCGAGCAGCGGCGTGTAGTCGGTCGCAGCGCCCGGCTGGCCCAGATGCATTGCGTCCGCAAGCTTCGGTGTTACGGAGCCGAGCGAGAGCGCCAGGCTGTAGCGGACGGTCTGATCACTTAGCGTTACTGTAGCGAACCCCGTTGTGCCGCCGCTATGCGCGCCCGCATACGAAGCAGCGGTGAACAGGCAGAGCGCAACCAACACGCGCCTAAGCGTGTTTGCCCAGCGGCTCACTGACGCAATCCCCCTTGCACCACCGCCTTCCATTCTTCGCCCACGAAGCGGGACAGCAAGAACAGCTCGCGCCGTCCGTCCACCGAAACGTATTGCAGATAGTCGTCGGGATTGCGGCCGCCGAAGTGCGCCGCGATGATCGGGCGCGGCCCTTCGAATAGCGCGATCGAAAATTGCGGCTTGTCCAAACCGAACTCGTGCGGATTAGTCCCTTGATATTCTTCCGGCGCGAGCACGCGAACCGGTCCCGAGGTATTCATGAATTGCAC
>JBBRGM010000569.1:0-3058 GCA_038240725.1 Burkholderiales bacterium
CTCGGACAGCTGCGGCACCTTGACTTCAATTAACATGAACTCTCCGATCGCAGAGGGCCGCGGCCCTCGAACTGGTTCTGGTCGCTATGCGCGTCACGCGCACGCCTCGGGCTAAACACCGTGCGTAAGCGCGGCATCGACCACCGCTTTCTGTTGCTCGTTATGCAGCGCGAGATAGCCTGCCGCCGGCGAAGCGGACGACGGCCGCAGTGCGTACGACAGCTTCTGCGTCGGCAGCAGATGCCGCAACAGATAGTGCTGCACGCGATGCCACGCGCCTTGATTGCCGGGTTCCTCTTGTGCCCACACAATTTCCTTGGCGTTGGCATAGCGATCGATCTGCGCCTTGAACTCGTCGTGCGGAAATGGATAGAGCTGTTCGAGCCGCACCACGGCGACGTCGGTGATGCCGCGCTCGCGGCGCGCAGCCCGTAGGTCGTAGTAGACCTTGCCGCTGCAGAACACCACCCGCTTCACGTCCTCGGCATGCAACGTGTCGGTTTCCGGAATGACCGGCTGGAAGCGGCCGAGTGCCAGATCTTCGAGACTGGACACCGACTCCTTATGGCGCAGCATGCTCTTCGGGCTGAAGATGATGAGCGGCTTGCGATACGGCCGTACCATTTGTCGGCGCAGCACGTGGAACATCTGCGCCGGCGTCGATGGCACGACGACCTGCATGTTGTAGTCGGAGCACAACTGCAGAAAGCGCTCGAGACGGGCGGACGAATGCTCCGGGCCCTGACCCTCGTAGCCGTGCGGCAGCATCAGCACCAAGCCGCACATGCGGCCCCACTTCACTTCGCCGGCGGCGATGAACTGATCGATCACCACTTGCGCGCCGTTCACGAAATCGCCGAACTGCGCTTCCCACAGCACCATCTCGTTCGGTTCGGCAGTGGCGTAGCCGTACTCGAATGCGAGCACCGCTTCTTCGGACAACACCGAATCAATCACTAAAAAGTCGGGCTGATTCTCGGTGATGTGCTGCAACGGAATCCAGGTGCCCGCGTCCCAGCGCTCGCGCGCCTGATCGTGCAGAACCGCGTGACGATGAAAGAACGTGCCGCGGCCGCTGTCCTGCCCGGAGATGCGCACCGCAAAGCCTTCCTTCAGCAGCGCCGCGTACGCGAGATTCTCCGCCATGCCCCAGTCGAGCGCGAGCATGCCCTGGCCCATCTGGCGCCGATCCGCGATGACTTTTTCTACGCGCGGATGCAGCTTGAATTCCGCCGGCAATGTGGTCAGCTTTTCGCACAAGTTTTTCAGCTCGTGCATCGGCACGGCGGTTTCGGCCGGCTGCGCCCAGTTCGAATTGCGGAACGTGTCCCAGTTCACCGCGTACGGCGGATGGTAGTTCGACAGAATCGTTTTGTTGGTGTGGTAGCCACCGTCCAGCGCCGAGCGAAACGCCTTGATCATCTCGTCGGCTTCTTCGGGCTGGATCGTCGCCTGCGCCGCGAGCTTATCGGCGTACAGCTTGCGCGTGGTCGGCAACGTCGTGATGTTTTTGTACATCAACGGCTGCGTCACCATCGGCTCGTCCTGCTCGTTGTGCCCGTGGCGGCGATAGCAAACCAGATCGATAACGACGTCTTTCTGAAACTGCGCGCGAAAATCGAACGCGATTTCGGTTACCAGTATCACTGCTTCCGGATCGTCCGCGTTGACATGGAACACCGGCGCATCGACCATCTTGACGATGTCGGTGCAATACAGCGTTGAGCGGGTGTCGCGCACGTCCGATGTGGTAAACCCGATCTGATTGTTGACGATGATGTGCACGGTACCGCCGGTGCGATAGCCGCGCGTTTGCGACAGGTTCAGCGTTTCCATCACGACGCCCTGCCCTGCGAACGCCGCGTCGCCGTGAATGACCAGCGGCAGCACCTGCTGGCCATCGCGATCGCGCCGACGATGCTGGCGGGCGCGCACTGAGCCTTCCACCACCGGATTTACGATCTCGAGATGCGAGGGATTGAACGCCAAAGTCAGATGCATCGCGCCGCCCGGCGTCGCGATGTCGGAGGAAAATCCCATGTGATACTTGACGTCGCCCGCGAGCAGATTTTCCGAATGCTTGCCTTCGAACTCGGAAAATAGATCCTTCGGCATCTTGCCCATGGTATTGACCAGGACATTCAACCGGCCGCGATGTGCCATGCCGATCACGGTCTCCTGAATTCCCTGCTCGCCTGCACGCTGCAGCAGAGTATCGAGCAGCGGAATCAAACTGTCGCCGCCTTCCAGCGAAAAGCGCTTCTGGCCGACGTAGCGCGTGTGCAGATATTTCTCTAGCGTCTCGGCAGCGCTCAAGCGCTCGAGGATGTGGCGCTTCTGATCGGGCGAGAAACTCGGCGTCGAGCGCACGCTCTCGAAGCGCGATTGAATCCAGCGTTTCTGCGCAACGTCGCTGATGTACATGTACTCGACGCCGATCGAGCCGCAATACGTCTCGCGCACGGCGCGCAGAATCTCGCGCAACGGCAGCTGTTCGGGTCCCACCAGCGAGCCGGTGTTGAATACCGAATCCATATCGCTGTCGGTGAAGCCGTAGAAGCCGGGCTCGAGCTCGGGCACCTCTGGACGCGGAAACCGCTTCAGCGGATCGAGATCGGCATAGCGCAAGCCGAGAAAGCGATGCGCGTTGATAAGCTGCAGAACCGAGACCTGCTTGCGCTCGACCGCGGCAACGCTCGCCGTCGGCGCATGGCCGCTGCTGCCGGGACGTTGCGAGGCAAGACGTACGAACGCTTCGCGGATCGGCTGGTGCGCGACATCGGGCGTACCCGGCTGCTGAATTTGATCGAACCAGCGCCGCCATTCCTGACTCACCGATTCCGGATTATCGAGATACGCCTCGTACAATTCCTCGATGAACGGCGCGTTGCCGCCGGACAAGTACGACGTACCTTCGAATTCCTTCATGCGTGCAGCCATGTGCTATCCCTCGCTCGAGTCGAGCGTATTCGAGCCAATACAATTCATTCTCATCAACCGCGCTTTGCAATAGGTACGACGTCGCGCTGCGTGGCGCCGATGTAGAGCTGGCGCGGGC
>JBBRGM010000570.1:0-3031 GCA_038240725.1 Burkholderiales bacterium
CTGTTCGTCGATCACTCCGGCGCCGTCTATCCCGGCCGCATGGGTTTGAACACGGCAACTTGCCTGCTGCTGCTGAGCAGCGCTTTTTTGTTGTCGCGCTCGGGTTCGGCCCGCTGCTCGGTGATGTCGCAAGTATTCGCGTTCCTGGCGTTCATGATCGCGATGACTTCGACCTTCGGCTACCTGCTGAGCGTGTCGGCGCTGACCGGTGTCGCCTCGTTCACGCTGATGGCGCTGCATACCAGCGTTGGGCTGATCGCCACTGCCATCGCGATCTGGTTCCTGCAGCCCGGTCTCGGCCTGATGCCGATCCTGACCAACAGTCAGGTCAGCGGGCGGGTCGTGCGGGCGCTGCTGATTTCCGTTTTCGTCCTGACGCCGCTCCTGTCAGTGCTGCGTCTGCGCGGACAACAGGTGGGGTGGTACGGCACGGAATTCGGACTCGCCATCTTTGCGCTGTCGCAGCTTTGCGTGCTCACCATGGTCATCATCGCGGTGGGCGGGTTGATGCTGCGCTTCGACATCCAGCGATTGCGCGCTGAGCTCGCGCAGCGCAATCTCATGCAGCAACTGCGCGATTCCGCGAAGGTTGCCGAAGGCCAGGTCCAGCTGCGCACGCAGGAGCTGCAATCCAGCGAATCGCGTTTGCGCATGGTGCTGGACAACGTCCCCGTGCTGATCGGTTACGTCGATGGCGGATTGCGCTACATCTTCTGCAACCATACCTATCTGGACTGGTACGGTCGCGAACCCGCGAGCTGCATCGGCAAGACGGTGCAGCAGATCGTCGGCCACGAGGCCTGGCAGCAGATCGCATTCAACTACGACCATGCACTGGCGGGCTCGCGCATCAGCTACGAGCGGCGCCTGAGCAAAGGCGACACGCACCGCGACATTCTGGTCGATCTGATGCCCGATGTGCGCCCCGACGAAGGTGTCCTCGGCGTGTTTATCGTCGCCCGCGACAACACTGCACGCCGGGGCGCGGAAGCGGCGCTGGCGCAGCGCGAGGCCTGGCTGCGGCTGGTGTCGGACAACAGCACCGCATGCATGGGTTACATGGACGCACAGGAGGTCTTCCGATTCTGCAATCGCACCTACCAGGAGTGGTACGGCGTCGACCCGGCCGCCGGCCAGGGAATGACGTTGCGCAAACTGATCGGCGAAGCCGCGTACGCGGAGGTCGGCGGGTATTACCAACGAGCGATCGCCGGTCAGCGCACGAATTACGAGCGCGTCCTGAAGCGCGGCGACGTCGTCCGCAACATCGCCATCGATTTAATTCCCGACCTGCGCGAAAACGGGCACATCGCGGGCGTGTTCATCTCGGGTGTCGACATCACCGCGCGCCTGGTGCACGAGCGCGCTCTGCAAGAGAGCAATGAGCGCTTTCGCACGGCGTTCGATTTCGCGCCGAACGGCAAAGCCATCGTTTCGCTCGAAGGCCAGTGGATCAAGGTCAATTCAGCGCTGCTCGAAATCGTCGGTTATTCCGAGGCGCAAATGCTGGCGATGACGTTTCAAAGCATCACGCATCCGGACGATCTGGGCGCCGACCTGAATCAGGTGCAGCGCCTGCTCGACGGCGAGATCAAGAGTTTTCGGATGGAGAAACGCTACCTGCGCGTCGACGGCGAATTCGTCTACGTGCTGCTCAACGCATCACTGGTGCGCGATGCCAAGGGCGCGCCGGTGCATTTCATCGCTCAGATCCAAGACGTCACCGAGCGCAAGCAAGCCGAGCAGGCGATCAAAGACAGCGAAGAGCGCTTCCAGCTGGTCGTGCAAGGCACCGACGACGGCATCTGGGACTGGCACATGGATAGCGGCTACTGCTATTTCTCGCCGCGTTATTCGCAGCTTCTCGGTTATGCCGAGGACGAATTCCCCACCTTGCGCTCGACCTTCGAATCGCATTTGCATGCGGACGACCGGGAAGCTGTGTTCGCCGCGCTGCGCGTCCACCTCGACAAGCGCACGCCGTATGACGTCCAGTATCGCCTGCGCTTGAAAAATGGCGACTATCGCTGGTTCCATGCGCGCGGCCAGGCATTCTGGGACGAGAGCGGCAAGCCGGTTCGCTTCGCCGGGGCGATGCGCGATGTGACGCAGACGCGAGAGGCTGCGGTCGCGCTCGAGCGCAGTCAGAAGTTTCTGGATGCGGTGGTCGAAGCCGTCCCGCAGGCGCTGTTCGTCAAAGACCGGCAGCATCGCTGGGTCTTGTTCAATCAAGCGTTCAGCGACCTTGCCGGGCTGGATCGCGCGACATTGCTCGGCAAGAGCGATCCGGACATCATGCCCGCCGAGCTGGCTCGCGAATACTGGGCGGAGGACGATCAGGCGTTTGCCCAAGACGGGGCGGTCGTCAGTGAAATCGAGATGATTCGGCGCGATGGCGATAAACGCTGGTTGCTGAAAAGCAAGCGGCGCGTCGATTTGCCCGACGGCGCCTACATCGTGGGCGTTGCCACCGACGTCACCGGCATGAAAACGATTCAGTCTGCCTTGACGCACAGTGAAGAGCTGCATCGGCTGCTGGCGGACAATTCGAGCGACATGATCACACGCCTTACGCCCGAGGCGATCATCGAATACGCATCGCCCGCGAGCGCGCTCGTGCTGGGATACGCACCCGACGAGCTGAAAGGCACTTCGGTCGCTGGATTCATCCATCCGGACGATGTCGTGGCAGCGCGAGCGCGATTCGTCGAAGTGGTCAAACAAAACGAGGCAAAGACTGTCACGTGCCGGCTGCGTCGCAAGCGCGGCGGCTGGGTGTGGGTGGAAACCTCGTTTCGCGCCGTGCGCGAGCCGGGCAGCTCATGGACCCTGCAGGTGATCGGCGTGTCGCGCGACGTCGACGAGCGTGTGCGTGTTACCGAAGCCTTGAACCGCTTCAAGCACGTGCTCGACAACACGCTCGACATGATCTTCATGTTCGACGCAGAGCAATTTCGCTTCAGCTATGTGAACCTCGGCGCAGCCAACAATCTCGGCTATACACGCGAGCAATTGATCGGTCTGGCGCCCT